>JBAXNY010000151.1:0-2600 GCA_037133535.1 Actinomycetes bacterium | reverse complement strand
AGATGTCATCCTTCATTTCCGAGAAGGTGCCTTGGCAGAATTCAATGCCATTTGATGGGCTTGGGTAGATTTCAATGAGGCGCTTATACGCTTCAAAGCTGCGGAGAAGTTGTGGAATGCCACCGAGCTTTTCAACTGGTGGATCGCAAGGGTGAATACCAAGGCGAATTCCCTCTTCCTCGGCTACTGGAGTAATAATCTTGATCCAGTACTCGAGGTTGGCCCACATCTCTTCTTCACTGTATTCGCGATCGTGAGTGAGTGGATATGTTTGTGCAATTGAATCATCAAATGCTGTAGCAAGTGCGCCACCGCGGATTGCTACTGGCGGCGTGCGCCACACATGTGATGGCATCCAGTTGTAACCAAAGATCGGAATACCAGCGCGTGCAATGTTGCGCACTGTTGCAATCATGTTTTCAATCTGTTGGTCGCGCTTTGGACCATTGAGCATGATGTGATCGTAGAAATTAGTAGGTACATTCTCGAGCGCAGTGAGCTTCATACCGTATTGCTCAACACGTAGACGTAATTTCACGAGATCATGGAGTTGCCAACGGCCACCATCGCCTGGAATCAACGGCGTATTAAAGAGAATATCCGTTGCGCCGAATTGTTGCGCGAATTGTAAGTACTCTTCGCTTGCTACTTGGAATTGCCCAAAGCCTGGACGCATCTTCTTCCTCTTTTTCTACTACCGAAGTAGTGGTTGGTTTAACCTTTAACTGCACCTGACTGTAAGCCTTCGACAATAAAACGTTGACCGAAAAAGTAGAGGAACATAACGGGAATTGCGGCAAGTGAGGAGTAAGCCATAATCAATCCCAACGGAGTCTCGTCAGCGGCTTGCAGATTCAAGATTGCCACCGGCAGGGTTCGAACATCAGGTGAGACGTTAATGACAAGTGAGTAGAGCAATTCATTCCAGGCCGCAGTAAAGGTAAGAATTGCGACTGAAACCAAACCTGGTGCAATAAGTGGCAATAAAATAAACCAGAGCGCTTGTAAGCGAGTAGCGCCATCAATACGTGCCGCCTCTTCTAACTCGCCAACTAAGTTCTTAAAGAAGCCAATCAATAGATAAGTTCCAAGTGGCACGGTAAAACTCAAGTAAATAGCCATCAAGCCCTTGATTGAGTTGGAGAGATGGAAAGTTGAGGCAAGGGCAGCCAGTGGAATAAAGAGGAGCGCGCCAGGAGTGAGGAAGGCAATGACCATTAGGCGTCCCAAAGTATCGCGACCGCGATAGCGCAAAATTGTTAGTGAATAGGCAGCCATAACGCTAAAGACCAGTGCGACCAGAGTGGTAACAACGCCAATAAGCAAGCTATTTGTGAGGCCACGGAGAAATTGGGTGGAGTGAAATGCTCGAATGTAATTCTTCGATTGAATGTCCACCGGTAGATAACTCAACTTTGAATAGAGCGAAGATTGAGTACGAAATGACATCGTGATCATGTAGTAAAGCGGAAAGACTACAAAGACAAGAATTACTGCTACAAAAGAGTACTTAGTGATGACAAAGCTTTTTTTCTCTTTAATCACGATTAATCCTTCTTCATTTTGCGCAAGATAAAGAATACGAAGATCAAAACTGGGGGAACAAGAATGAGCGCTGCCGCGGCTGCTTGACCAATCTGGAAAGCACTCAAACTCCGATAGGCAAAGATCGGCAAGATCAGTGTGGCATCTGCTGGGCCACCTCCGGTGAGGAGCCAGACTGCTTCGAATGAGTTGATCGTATTAACGGTAGAAAGAAGAAAGACCACCAAAATAATGGGGCGAATACCTGGTATTGAAATGTGTCGGAAGCGATGCCATGCATTTGCACCATCTACCGCCGCTGCCTCATAGAGTTCCTTGGGAACTGATTGCAGGGCCGCCAAAAACATAATGGTCCAGAAGGGAAATCCCTTCCAAATTGTTGCGAGGAGAACAGCTGGCATAGCCCAGGTGCGGTCGCTCACAAAGGAAATTGGCTGATCTAGAACACCAATTTGATGAAGAAAAATATTGAGTGCACCTACATCGGGGTTATAAATCAACTTCCATACAAGATAGGCAACGAAGCCCGGCATCGCATAGGGAATGAGAACAAGGGAGCGAATGAGACCGCGACCGCGAAGTTTCTGTTGCAGCAAGAGTGCCACAGAGAGACCGAGAATAAATTTACCCATCTGGGTAACTGATACGTAAATTACGGTGTTGAGGCAGGCCTTAAGAAATGTGGGATCTTTGAGGAGAAAGGCATAATTGGCGAAGCCAATCCACTTGCCATCTTGGCCCACACTCTTGTTGGTCAAACTAGAACTTACTTCATAGAAAATTGGATAGGCAAAGAAGATAAGAAGGACAGAGATTGCTGGAGTCATCATGAGATAGCCAAAGAGATTATCGCCGGCAAATAGCCCGCGCTTTTTCTTCTCTATTGCAACTGTTGATGTACTCATTGCTTTATGAAATCTCCCTTTACAAATTTTCACAACTATTTACAAACTTTTGTAAGAGAAGGCAGTGGCAACTTTTAGGTTGCCACTGCCTTCCCGTACTACTTATAGCTCTCTAGCGACGATTTACTTCTTGTACTTGTCGTAGATTGC
>JBAXNY010000150.1:0-2626 GCA_037133535.1 Actinomycetes bacterium | reverse complement strand
TTCTGGAATCAGAAACCCACTTATGCCGCCGCCGCTAAAAAAGCATTTGTGATGAACCGAATTGGCGACATGGGGCTCTCATTTGCAATCATGATTGCATTTGCAACATTTGGCACAGTCTCATTTGCAGGAGTGAAAGAGCATGCGCATCATGCATCCAGTACCGCTTTCACAGCTATGGGAATCATGCTGCTGGTTGCTGCTGCTGGAAAATCAGCGCAATTCCCATTGCAAGCATGGCTAGGCGATGCGATGGCTGGTCCAACACCAGTATCTGCTCTCATTCACGCTGCAACCATGGTTACTGCTGGCGTGTACTTAATTACTCGCTCCAACTTTGTCTTCGATGCTGCACCTAATGCCCAACTGGCAGTTGCGATTATTGGCGCAATTACATTGCTCTTCGGTGCGCTAGTTGGTACTGCTAAAGATGACATCAAGAAAGCACTTGCCGCATCAACAATGTCGCAGATTGGTTACATGATTCTTGGTACCGGACTTGGTGCAGCGGGTTACGCATTTGCGATCATGCACCTACTCACTCACGGTTTCTTTAAAGCTGGCATGTTCCTTGGTGCTGGTTCAGTAATGCATGGCATGGATGATGAAGTAAATATGCGCAAGTACGGCGGACTCGCAAAGTTCATGCCGATCACTGCTGTGACATTCGGCTTTGGTTATTTGGCAATTATTGGTGTTCCACCATTTGCTGGCTTCTATTCGAAAGATAAAATTATTGAAGTCGCACTTAACGCAGGTGGTGCTCGCGGAATTCTCTTAGGTGGCGCCGCCCTTCTTGGCGCAGCAATTACCGCCTTCTATATGACCCGCGTAGTTATTCTCACTTTCGCCGGTGCAAAGCGTTGGGATGCAAAGGCGCATCCACATGAGTCGCCAGTATTGATGTGGTTGCCTATGGCCATTCTTGCGATTGGTTCGATTACATCGGGCTACTTCTTCAGTCGTGGCGATGCACTTCGTAATTGGCTAGCGCCAGTTGTGGAGCATGGCCATGTGGAAGAGCAGGAATTATTGAGCCCAGAAGTAACATCTCTTCTTGCGCTGGGACTTGTACTCATTGGTGTTGCGATCGCTGTACTCAAGTACCGCAGAGAAGTAGCAGATACCGCACCTACAAATGTTTCGCTCTTCACCAAGATTGCACGGCGCGATCTCTTGCAAGATGATTTCAATGAAGCAGTCTTTATGCGGCCAGGACAAGCAATCACAAGTGGCTTAGTTGCAGTGGATGAAAAAATTATTGATGGCGCAGTTCGTGGCGTTGGCGCAATGACACTTGGCTCTGGCAGCGCAATCCGCACTACGCAGAATGGTTATGTGCGCAGTTACGCCGCTGCAATTCTCGTAGGTGCAATTCTTCTCATTGGTGCGATTTGGGTGGTGGTTCAATAATGAGTAATTGGTTAACAATTATTGGGCTAATCCCTCTGATCGGCGCACTCATTCTTGCCACTCTTAACAAGAGCAATGAGCTACTTGCAAAGCAGATTGCTCTTGCCATTTCGATTCTCACCGCAGTTGTGACTCTTCTTATGGCGCTGCAATTTGATCGCGGCATGACCGACCTACAATTTGTTGAGAGTTATCAATGGATCTCTAGTTTCGGTATCAAATATGCACTCGGCGTCGATGGAATTGCACTTGTCTTAATTCTTCTCTCCGTTATTTTGGTGCCGATTGTGATTGTTGCTGGCTGGAATGAAGCAGTGGGTGGTCGCTGGAGTGTAAAAACTTTCTACATCTTGGTACTTGTACTTGAAACCATGATGGTCGGAGTTTTCAGCGCAACCGATGTCTTCCTCTTCTACGTCTTCTTTGAAGCGATGTTGATTCCGGTCTACTTCTTGATTGGTGGATATGGCACTGGTGCCCGCGCAGCTGCCGCGGTGAAGTTCTTGCTCTATAGCCTCTTCGGTGGCCTACTTATGTTGGCTGCGATCATCGCCTTGTATGTGATTTCACTTTCCCAAGGTGGTGCAACATTTGATACCACTGCACTCTCACATTTAGAGCTCAGTCGCACGACAGAGAATTTCCTCTTCTTAGCTTTCTTTATTGCCTTTGCAATCAAAGCACCGCTCTGGCCGATGCACACCTGGTTACCAGATGCAGCAGATTCGGCAACGCCAGGAACTTCAGTGCTTCTGCTCGGCGTTCTCGACAAGGTAGGAACTTTCGGAATGATTCGTTACTGCCTGCAACTCTTTCCAGATGCAAGTAAGACTTTCACTCCACTCATCATTACTTTAAGTGTGATCTCCATTATTTATGGTGCGATTCTTGCGATCGGTCAAAAAGACATTAAGCGCTTGATTGCATTTACCTCTATTTCGCACTTTGGCTTTATCACTATGGGTATTTTCGCTATGACTACCCAAGGACACTCGGGTGCAACTTTGTACATGGTCAATCATGGATTCTCGACCGCAGCGCTCTTCTTAGTCGCAGGCTGGATGACATCGCGTCGTGGCTCTTCAACGATTGCAGACTTTGGTGGATTGCAGCGAGTTACGCCAGTGATGGCATGGAGTTTCTTCTTCGCCGGTATGTCGAGCTTGGCGCTACCTGGCCTCTCAAGTTTCGTGAGTGAGTTCTTGGTTCTAGT
>JBAXNY010000149.1:0-2650 GCA_037133535.1 Actinomycetes bacterium | reverse complement strand
GTTTCGGTAATTATGCGCGGTCGCAAACTCGATTCACTTGCGGCAGAAGGTGGCCAATTCTTTGCGTGGCGCTTCTTGGCCAAAAGCCACTTCTTGATGTCACATCCCTATTCACTCTCTGCTGCGCCAACGCCGCATTTATTGCGAATCACTGTAAAAGATTTGGGCGATCATTCACGCTCTTTAATTGATTTAAAGCCAGGCACGCGAGTATTTGTCGAAGGCCCTTATGGCGCATTCACTGCTGGGCGCGCATCCAGGCCCCATGCAGTGCTCATCGGCGGTGGCGTTGGCATTACGCCAATTCGCGCAATCCTTGAAGAGTTTCGTAATGGAATGCAGGTAGATGTGCTTTACCGAGCATCGAAGGCGGAAGATTTAGTTCTGCAGAAAGAGCTCGATTATTTAGCGGCAAAGAGTGATGGAACAATTCGAATTCACTATCTTGTCGGCTCGCGCAAAATCCACCCCATGGATGCCAAGACGCTCGAGAAACTGCTGCCACGTATTGCCGACTCTGATGTTTACATCTGCGGCCCTGGGCCACTGGTAGAGACGGTAAAGAGCGCCTGCCGCGAACTAGGTGTGCCAAAGAACCGCTTCCACGACGAAGCCTTCGCTTTTCACTCAGAGTAAGGGCGCACAAACTCCTATCGCCGCCACTGCCTGCGCTCAGGATCCTCTCAGGTAGATGCGAGAAGGTAAGCGCAGTTAGGTAGTCGAGGGTCTGCCACAACGGGTAATGAAGGAGAAATAGATGAAGCGGGCGCTGCTAATAGCTGGAGGCACAATCAGTGGCCTCGGCGCGGTATTAGCGATCACGCCACCGCAACTTGGTTCATCCCAAGCTGTGGGAATGTCCAGTGGAATGGGATCGACTAGTGGGGGGTCCGCGAGTTCGACAAGTAGCACTGCTGCAACAACAGCAAGTGCTGCACCGTCTGCTTCATCTACTTCTGCAACTCCAGCAAGAACGGTAAAGAAAGTTGTTAAAAAAGTTGTAGCAAAAGCAACTTCACAAGCCACTACTTCAACTCAGAATTCCACCACTCAGGCAACACCATCTGCAACACCAACACAGACTCAATCATCTACACCAACACCTGCTCCTGCAAAAGTTGTAGTTCCTGCTCCAGCAAAAAATACTGCGAATGGCACATTTACCGGTCCATCAGTGTTCGTAAGCTATGGCAATGTTCAAGTAGAGATCACAGTCCGCGATGGAAAGATTGTCGATGCGCAAGCCCTCCAATCTCCCAATGGTCGCAGCCAACGTTTTAGTGATTACGCACTCCCACAATTGCGCCAAGAGACCTTGGCTGCGCAGAGTTCCAGCATCAGCAACATTTCCGGTGCCTCATACACCTCCTATGGTTGGTACAAGTCCTTACAAGGAGCGCTCGCCAAAGCTGGTCTGTGACATCATCAGACTATGGCACGTATTCAAGAGGAGATAGAAGTATGGGGAACCATACTTTTCATTGACATCGCTTCCCCTGATGCCAATGAAAGTGATCTCCAAAGTGCCCTTATTCCAGTGCGCGATTTTGTACACCATGTCGATGAAGTTTTTTCCACGTATAAACCAGCATCTGTCATCTCGCAATTGCGCCGTGGTGAAATAAAAATTGGCTCCTGCAGCGCTGAAGTTATTGAAGTCTGGAATCTCTGTAACACTGCGCGCGAACTTACCGATGGCGCATTCAATCCATGGGAAGTTGCTGGCGGATTTGATCCATCTGGTTTAGTTAAAGGCTGGGCAGCTGATAAATGTGCTGATATTTTGCAAGAAAAGGGCGTGCGCCACATCTCCATTAATGCCGCGGGAGATATCACGATGCGCGGTGGCCTACTAGAAAATGGTGAAGTAAAGCCGTGGTCAACTGGTGTTGTGAATCCAGAAAAGAAGCTAGAAGTTGTAAAAGTCTTTGAAACATTTAATGGTGCAATTGCAACAAGTGGAACATACGAACGTGGCGCACATATTCACGATCCCTACACCGGACTCATCGCCATTGGTGGGCTCTCTGCGACAGTGAAGGGCCCAGATGGTGCCATCGCGGATGCACTTGCTACAGCGCTTATGGTCTCCGGAAAAGATGGTGCAGTTTGGTTTAGCCAACCAGAGTTAGCTAATTATGAAGCGTGGGTAGTAGAGCGCGATGGAGTAAATGCTTGGGGCGTTGGCCCGACTACTCAGTGATCTCGTCGAGAATTTTTAATTGATCCTTTGATAAATCAATCACCTGAGTAATTTCGCGCACTTGTTCGACAGTACGAGCACTAGCCAGTGGTGTCGACACATGTGGTTGTGCACGAAGCCAAGCCAGCGCAACTGCAGAGATTGAGCAACCAATATCATTTGCGATCTCATCAAGGGCTGCGATAACTGCCCAGCCCTTGTCGTTTTGATAGGCCGCAACGCCGCCTGAACGCACCGATTCCACACTCTCGCCTTTTCGATATTTACCGGAGAGAAAACCACGAGCGAGTGAGAAGAAGGGGAGCATCGAAATTCCGAATTCTCCGACCACATCAGACTGTCCACCTTCATAGGCGGTGCGCTCCATGAGGTTGTAGTGATCTTGCAATCCAATGTAACTTGCATAGTTTTCCCGCTTGGAAATCTCAAGCGCACTACGCAATCGAT
>JBAXNY010000148.1:0-2661 GCA_037133535.1 Actinomycetes bacterium | reverse complement strand
TGCCAATCTCTTCTAAAACCACAAAATCTGCTTCGCCACCAATTGGCGCACGGCTATCCACTAAATTAGAGATACCGAGCAATTCATTATGTGCAAGAAGTTCTGCTTCACTCTTCTTAGCATCAGCTGCCTTAACTTGGTTTGCTAACTCTTTTGAGTTGGCTAAAAGTGTTGCTTTCTCATCTCCTTTGGCACTGCCCACTGACTTTGATAGCGCATTCTGTTCGGCGCGTAATTTTTCAAATTCTGCGATCGCGCTCCGCCTTGTCTCTTCGGCAGCGAGTGCCTTATCAACAATTGCTACATCTTCACCGCGCGCTTTTTGGGATGCACGTACTGCATCAGGGTTATCGCGAAGTACTTTGAGATCAATCATTATTAACCTAGTTTATCTGCGCGAGGATAAGAACCTAGGAAGCGAATCTCATCACAAATGGAGCGAAGTCCAGCAACTGCTGCTCCCACCTGCGGATCATCGATGTGACCTTCGGCATCGATAATGAAGTGATAGTGGCCCAACTCCCGCCCAGTTGGACGTGATTGAATAAAAGTTAAATTCACTTCACGTTTTGCAAACTCAGTGAGAATCTCAAGTAAGGCACCTGCATGGTCGAGGCCAATAAATGCCGCAAGTGAGGTGCGATCAAATCCGGTTGCTGGGGGCGTAGCACCGGGCTTTGCCACAAGCACGAAGCGAGTGACCGCGCCATCAGTGTCGCCAATGTTCTCCCTTAAAATAGTTAGCCCATAATGTTCGGCTGCAACATCGGCGGCGATTGCTGCATCGTATTCGCCTCCTGCAATTGCTTGTGCAGCTGCTGCAGTTGATGCAGTTTGGATCATCTCTGCGTTGGGATAATTTGTAGCGATAAATTTACGACATTGTGCTTCTGCATGAGGATGGGTCGCGATGCGTTTAATTTCTACATTTGCATCTTTCACCATAAGTGAGAAAGAGACGGGCAATGTCACTTCACCAACAATAAGAAGTGGTTCGCCAACTGCTAACTCATCAAGGGTGCGAGCGACAACGCCTTCAACTGAATTCTCAATCGGAACGAGTGCTTGATCTGCTGCGCCGGATCGGACTGCCTCGAGCGCAGCTGTGACATTTGCGTAAGGGGTAAGAGTGTCAGCTGATGTGGCAACTTTTTTGAGTGCAGCTTCAGTGAATGTTCCCACTGGACCCAAATATGCATAGCGCTTCACTAGTAAAGGATAGCCGAGGCAGATGGTGTGAAGATTTCCTATTAATACAGAGCGCAGCCGTGCCCATCTGCCATTTTTGCCACTCACGCCTGTGATGCTTGAGTTGAGCTCCATTAGGCTAAGCGTAAGAAAAGCGTAAGAATATTGAGTTAACGAAATGGGGCGAAGGCATGGCGCAATTATTTGCTGCATCTGCTCGCACCAATGTTGGTTTAGTAAGAGCCGGTAATGAAGACTCTGCACTTATTTCTCAGAATTTGATCGCAGTTGCAGATGGCATGGGCGGTCACGCCGGCGGTGAAATTGCATCTGCACTTGCCATAAAGGGAATTTCACGGTTGCAAGATGTCGCAAATAGTTCTGCGGAAATAACTGAAAAATTTCTGGAAGAGGTTGTTCACATTAATAGCGCAATTGAGCGAGCGGTGATTGAGAATCCCGATTTAACTGGAATGGGAACCACTCTCACTGCCCTTATTGCTACTGAAGATAAAATTGCTCTGCTACACATTGGTGATACGCGCTGCTATCGAATTCGGAAAAATAAAATTGCCCAATTGAGTACTGATCACACTCTCATTCAAGAACTTCTCGATCAACGTGCCATTACCGAAAATGAGATTAAGACTCATCCCCAGCGCTCTTTGCTCACACAAGCGCTCATGGGCAGAGATGATCTACAGCCAGAGATAGTGCTAAATGATGCAAAGCTCGGAGATCGATTCTTGCTCTGCAGTGATGGTCTTACTGGTGAAATTAGTGAAGGCGACTTACTTGCAGCGCTCACGATTGATGATCGCGAAGTTGTACTCGACACTCTAATGAAGGCAGTGTTAGCTGCCGGCGCTCCAGATAACGTCACGATCATTGTCGCTGATCTTGTTGAGGGCGATGCTACGAATTCACTTCAGTTTCTAGGAGCGGCCCAATGAGTAACTTACTTGGTGGGCGTTACCAACTCGGAGAGATGATTGGTACCGGTGGAATGGCCGATGTGTACATTGCCGATGACACTCGCCTTTCGCGAAAAGTTGCAGTCAAAGTTCTTCGCAGTGATTTAGCAAAAGATCCCTCATTTGTTACTCGTTTTCGAAAAGAGGCATTTGCTGCAGCTGGCCTCAATCACCCTGGAATTGTTGCCGTTTATGACTCAGGTGAAGAGCCTGCGCCATACATTGTTATGGAATTGGTCTATGGAAAAACGCTGCGCGAAATAATTCATAGTGGCGAGCGTTTACCACTGAGTCGAGTTCTTGAAATTGCAGAAGGAATCCTTAGCGCGCTGGAATATTCACACGAGCGCGGAATCGTGCACCGCGACATAAAACCTGGCAATGTCATGATTACTGAGATGGGCGATGTCAAAGTGATGGACTTTGGTATTGCACGGGCACTCGATGATGCCGGTGCAACTCTGACAAATACTTGGAACATTGTCGGCACTGCGCAATA
>JBAXNY010000147.1:0-2698 GCA_037133535.1 Actinomycetes bacterium | reverse complement strand
GAAGAGACATTCTTTGAAATGACAGAGGGCGATAAATGATTCGCACATTTTTAGCTGAGTGGCGCAAACTGCGCCGTCCAACACTCTTTCTTGGTTCGCTAGTTGCAGCGCTGAGCTTGAGCAGTTTGGTGACTTCAATTCTCTTTCTCATGGTTGATTCACGCCAAGGAAATTCGCGCCGCGGTGAGATGGTTACCCGTGCAACTCTGGAACTGCCAAGTGGCGTTGTTGTTGGCTTTAGTGGTGCAGCCGGATTCTTAGGACTGATTGCGCTCTGTGTTTTTGCGGCACAGACAGCGCAGGAGTACACCTACGGAACCTTGCGAAATATCTTGGTTCGTCAACCACGCCGCTTTCGCCTCTTGGTCGGTAAGTACTTAGCAATGTTAACTTTTGCAAAACTAATCGTTGTTATTGCCTGTGCATTCAATATTGCGCTTGCTTACACTTTGGCTCATAAGATGAATGTCAGCACTGCAGCCTGGGGAACTCATAGTGGCCTAGTTGATCTCTTTCACACTTATGTCAATGTATTAATCGCTGCATTCGCCTACGGAACGATCGGAATGATTCTTGGATTGCTTCTGCGATCACCAATTAGCGCAATCTCAATCGGAATTGGTTGGCTATTGATCGTGGATAACATTCTTGCGGCCACTATTAGCGGTTCAGCTAAATGGCTGCCAGGACAGATGATTGACACCATCTCACGGGGCAAGAGCCCTGAGATGAGTTATTTGCATGCCACAACAACCATTTCTATCTATCTGGTAATTGCCTCTGCGGTTGCGGTCGTGCTCTTTCGCCGTCGCGATGTATCCAATTAACTTAACTTTTCAAGGCTTGGCTTCACCCACTTTCTCAGTTCTCTCTCTTATCCTTAAGGTGTGAAGCAGCGAAAGATTCATGCCCTCGTGTTGGTAGCAACTCTTGCTACCGCAACTACTCCGGCAATTGCTGTCACCCCGAAGCCCACACTTGCCGAAATTGAAGCAGCGAAAAAAGTTGAAGCGGCAAAGGCGGCGGCGGCAAAAGCAGCAGCAAATAAGTTGAGCGCTGCGACTCAGACTCTGAGGGTGCTATCGGCGAAGGCAAATGCGGCACAGGGGCTCTATCTACAAGCTCTAAAAGAACTGGATAAAGCTAATAAGAATGCGGCAGCAGCTGCAGCACATGCGCAAGCTACTGCGCAGGCGGTTACTCAAGCACATCGCACCATCGGAAAATTGGCGGCAAATGCTTACATCATGGGCGGTGACCTCAGTGACATTGAGCCACTTTTAAGTTCCAATGGACCACAGGATTTAGCAGATCGTCTTTCAAATTTAGGAACGATGGGTGCTCAAAACTCCACCGCACTCGATCGTTATAAGGCCGCTGAAATAGTTGCAAAAGCTGCAAAGGTACAAGCAGATAGTGCCAAGGTTGCCCAACAGCAAGCGACAACGAAAGTTGCAGCTGCAAAAAAGGTCGCAGATGATGCTCGAGCGCTGCAGCAATTAGAAGTTAATAAACTTCAAAAAGTTCAAGATCAAATCATGAAGGAACTTGCAAGTGCCAAGAAGACTCGCACGACCTTAGAACAACAGCGCCAACTTGCACTTCTCGAAGAGAACAATGCAAACCAAGCGACGATCACACCTAATCAGAAGAAAATTTGGCCCGATACTGGATTTAAAGGGGCAAGCATTATTCGCTCCAATGAAGCCATGCGCGCTACAGCAGTTGCTTATGCAAAGAAGCAAGTACTTGCGCGCAAGCCTTATGTATGGGGCGCGCAGGGTCCTAATTCCTTTGATTGCTCTGGTTTAGTTTTTGCGGCGTATCGCTCGGCTGGTTTGGGCTGGCCCAACTGGGATCGTCTTAACGCTGCACTCTATTCAGTAGCAACAAAGCATGTACCCCTGAATCAGATTCAACCTGGCGATCTTCTTTTTTACTCTTATAAGGGAACTATCAGCACAATCCATCACATCAGTATTTATGCAGGAGATGGCATGATGTGGGAAGCAAACTCACGGGGTAAGGGTTTGCTTTACTCAAGCATTTATAGCGTTAACGGGCTTATGCCATTTGGTGGTCGGGTCTAGTCTTAAGGCATGTCGCAGAGCCCGAATTTTCTTAAAGTTCGAAGTGCGGTGCGCGAAAGTCTCAAATTAGTAGAAGCTGGCGATTGCATTGTTGTTGCCGTATCTGGTGGCGCCGATTCACTTGCACTTGCCGCAGCCGTTACCATCGAAGGTAAAGAATTAGCGCTGAAAGTAATTGGCGCAACGGTTGACCATCAGTTGCAGAAGAATTCTGGCACACAAGCTCAAGAAGTTGCGGTGCAATTGAGTGGACTAGGAATTGAAAGTACCGAGATTCTTGAAGTAGATGTTGAAATTGTTAATGGCATGGAGGCATCGGCGCGCACTGCTCGATATCAAGCATTGAGTGAATTAGCAGCAAGAGTTGAAGCAAAGTATGTTCTCTTGGGACATACTCGGGATGATCAAGCAGAGAGTGTTCTGCTGGGATTAGCCAGGGGATCAGGAACGCGCTCCTTATCTGGAATGGCAGAAGTAAATGGGATTTATTTACGGCCGCTGCTCTCACTCACTCGGGAGGAAAGCGTTGGTGCATGCACAGAGTTAGGTCTGAAGTATTGGAACGATCCCCATAATGAAGATACTTCTTACACTCGAGTGCGAGTTCG
>JBAXNY010000146.1:0-2723 GCA_037133535.1 Actinomycetes bacterium | reverse complement strand
CCATTTGGTCCACGTCGCCCTCGCGGCCCACTCCGCATCACAATTGCAATCGTCTTTATCGCTTCAGCAATTCTCGTTGCCTCAAGTGGCTTCTACGCTGATTTACTCTGGTTCCGCTCCGTTGATTTTCTCTCGGTCTGGAAGACGATTCTTACAACGAAAATTGCCCTCTTTCTCATTACTGGATTTGTTACATCCGCAATCATCACAACGAATATTCTTATCGCTTTCAGACGCCGTCCGATTTATGTACCAGTAACAGTTGAGGCCGATAATTTAGATCGTTACCGCTCACAACTCGAGCCGATTCGCCGTTGGGTAACTCTTGGTATTGCTGCAGTGCTCTTTTATTTCGCCGGCTCCTCCGGAACTGCGCTCTGGCGCGATTGGTTGCTCTTTAAGAACTCCACCCTCTTTGGTGTTAAAGATGCGCAATTTGGTAAAGACATTTCATTCTTCGCCTTTAAGTTGCCGCTCTACCAGGCACTTATTGCCTGGGGAATTTCAACTTTAGTTATCTCACTAATTGCGACCACCATCGTTCACTACCTCTACGGTGGCATTCGCCTCCAAGTTCAAGAAGATCGCACAACTGTTGCAGCGCGAGTACAGCTCTCAGTTCTTCTGGGAACTTTGGTGCTGCTTAAGGCCGTTGCCTATTGGTTTGATCGCTATGCCCTAGCTCTTAAAGAGAGCAAATTAATCACCGGTCTTTCCTACACCGATGTCAATGCAGTCCTTCCAGCCAAAGCAATTCTTGCTGGCATTGCAGTGGTCTGTTCACTCCTCTTCTTTGCCAACATTGTGCGCCGTTCATGGCTGCTCCCTGCGGCAGGAACTGCGCTCTTGGTGATCTCATCACTTCTTATCTCTGGTGTTTATCCTGGCTTAATTCAACAATTCCAGGTCAAGCCAAGTGAATCTTCCAAGGAAGTTCCTTACATTCAACGCAACATTGATGCCACTCGTGCCGCATTCGGTCTTAATGCAGTGGAAGTCAAGGATTATCAAGCCACGCTCTCAACATCAGTAGGTCAACTCTCTAAAGATGCAGTGACAATTTCCAACATTCGCTTGATGGATCCCAATGTGCTCTCTGCGACTTTCCGCCAGTTGCAACAGATCAAGCCTTATTACACCTTCCCCGATTCACTAGACATGGATCGCTATAAAGTAAATGGCGTTCAGCGCGATGTGATTGTTGCGGTTCGCGAACTCAACATTGCCGGTAATCCAAGTCGTAACTGGATTAACGACCACTTGGTTTACACCCACGGCTTCGGTTTTGTTGGTGCATTTGGCAATACCCGCGATGCTGATGGAAAGCCCTCCTTTGCGGTTGGCGATCTGCCACCAACCAAGGGCCTCGGTGATTTCGAACCCAGGGTCTATTTCGGTGAGAATGTTCCTGATTACTCAATCATCGGTGGCAAGCAGACCAGCTCACCAGTGGAGTTCGATTATCCAGATGATGCCTCTGCCAATGGTCAGAAGAATGTCACTTACAGCGGCAAGGGTGGCGTTCCCATGGGCTCACTCTTTACTCGACTAGTTTTTGCGATTAAATACCAAGAGCAGCGCATTGTTCTCTCGAACTTAATCAACAGCGGCTCCAAGATTCTCTTTGAGCGCAATCCGCGTGAGCGAGTGGCAAAAGTTGCGCCATGGCTCACTCTCGATGGCGATCCATATCCTGCACTCGTTGATGGCCGGATTCAGTGGATTATCGATGGCTATACAACAAGCAATGGCTACCCATATTCACGCAAGACCACACTCTCCAATGCCACTTCAGATGCACTCACTGCTCGCTCTAATTCAATTACTGCGCAATCGAATACATCAGTCAATTACATTCGAAACTCTGTGAAGGCCACAGTCGATGCTTACGATGGCACCGTCTCGCTCTATCAATGGGATACCAAAGATCCAGTCCTTGCGACATGGAGCAAGGCTTTCCCCAACACAGTGAAGCCAAAGAGTGCGATTTCTGCTGATTTATTAGCGCACATTCGTTATCCAGAAGATATGTTCCGCGTACAGCGCGACATCTTGAGCGCCTATCACGTGAAGAGTGCAAGTGCTTTCTACGGCGGTCAAGATTTCTGGCGCGTACCACGTGATCCATCAACATTTGGTGGCAATGCCGGCAATCAACCTCCTTATTACTTAACGCTGCAAATGCCAGGAGAGAAGAAGGCATCTTTCCAATTAACGACACCATTTGTGCCGCGCGGTGGACGTGAGAACCTCTCTGCATTTGCTGCAGTCAATTCTGATGCCGGCCCCGATTACGGAAAAATTACTGTGCTGCAATTGCCGCGCAGTACCAACATCGCTGGCCCATCTCAAGTTGCCTCAAACTTTGAAGCAAAACCAGATGTTGCTAACTCACTCTCGCTGCTGCGCCAAGGTGGCTCTGATGTAGTTCTCGGCAATCTCTTAACCCTTCCAGTCGGGGGCGGATTGCTCTATGTGCAACCGGTATACGTGCGCGCAACATCAAACTCTGCCGCCTATCCACTGCTTCAGAAAGTTCTCGTCTCATTCGGTGATCAAATTGGATTTGATGACACACTCAAAGGTGCACTCGATCAAGTATTTGGTGGCAACTCCGGAACAAGTACATCGACATCATCAGGTAGTGGTGCAACTCCAGGAAGTGCAGCATCTGCCTCTGGTGATTTAGCTGCAGCACTTGCATCTGCAAAGCAAGCATTTGC
>JBAXNY010000145.1:0-2729 GCA_037133535.1 Actinomycetes bacterium | reverse complement strand
GTGGCGGCGTAAACATCGCGACCGGCAACACGAATGTGTGCCCGAAGTTCGAGAACTGCAAGGGTCATGGAGGTACGTGATGCATCGAGACCACTGGTAACCCGGCGTGCATTTCCATAGTCATTGTCGCGACCTTGACTAACCAGTGCTTGAATTTCAGCAAGGAGTGGGCGACGACCTTCGAGCGTGACGGTGACGCATGTGCCAGGAACTGGTTCGGTATGGCGCGAAGTAAAGAGACCGGTGGGATCGGCGACACTTGCAATACCAGCATCATGGAGGTCGAAACATCCCACTTCATCACTAGCACCAAAGCGATTCTTAGTGGCGCGAATTAAACGCAGACGTGAGTGACGCTCGCCTTCAAAACTTAAGACCACATCAACAATATGTTCGAGCAGGCGAGGACCGGCGATCGAGCCATCTTTTGTTACGTGGCCAACAAGTAAGAGTGTGATGTCGCGCTCTTTAGCGATACGAATGAGCGCAGCTGCAACTTCACGCACTTGGGTGACACCACCGGATGTGCCATCGGATGTACTGGTGGAGATAGTTTGAATTGAGTCAATGATAAGAAGTTCGGGTTTAACAGCATCGATGTGAGAGATAACTGCACTGAGATCATTCTCCGCAGCAAGCCAGAGCTTGGGATGAATTGCAGAGATTCGCTCGGCGCGCATGCGCACTTGCGATGCAGATTCCTCACCGCTGATGTAGAGGGCTGGAACATTTCGCGCCGCACTCTCTGCTGCAACTGAGAGTAGAAGTGTTGATTTACCAACGCCTGGTTCGCCGGCAAGCAAGATCGCAGCACCTGGAACTAAACCACCGCCAAGTACGCGATCGAGTTCTTCGATACCGGTAGGGCGAGCCTTAGCTGCATTGAGATCAACTGAACCGATAGGAGTTGCATTATGAGTAACTTTTCCGGGAACTAGCGAGAGTCGCTTAGGTGCGGCAACTTCTTCGACGCTGCCCCATGCTTGGCATTCACCGCAACGGCCAACCCACTTGGTGGTACTCCAACCGCATTCACTGCAGCGGAAAGGATCTTTTTCGGGCTTGGCCATGGCATCAGCCTAGAGGGCAGGGCTGACTTTCGCCCGATTGCTTACTTGGCTTGCGCAGCGAGAGTAGCTGGGTGCTGCAATACAAAGAGCGGCAAGGTCCGGCGATTGATCTCGTTGATTGCCTTCACCCGTGAATCGCAATGCTTGGCCAAAATGGCGTATGCATCTGCACCCATGAGTGCAATTAATTCGGTGCGATTGGAAATGTAAACAGGTTGTGTACCAACGTGTGCCTCAGTATTACTTGTGCAGTACCAATCAAAATCTTCGCCGCCATCGCCCCAGCCAAGGCGCTCGTACTCTCCGATTACTGTTACTGAATATTCGCGCTCGCCAACTTCGCGAGTTTCAAAGCTACGACGAAGTGGAAGTTGCCAGCAAACATCCGGTTTTGTATCTACAAAGTGGCGATCAGTCTGTTCTGCCAAGTGGTGAAGTACGCAACCAAATGAACCAGTAAATCCTGGCGCTTCATGACCTTTGCGATTGAGGAAGATACAAGATTTCTCAACTTGTCGCGTCTTGCGATCGCCATCAGAATCTTTCTCGCTGATGTTGAGTGGTGCACCTTTGCGCTTTGGCCTTGCTTCATCATAAAACTGCCACATCTCTGGTGTGAGGTGTTCGGCGACTGCGAGTACGCGCGCTTCATCATCTTCATCTGAGTACATGGCGCCTTCAGTACAGCAACCATCATTAGGACGATCGGCAAATACTCCTTGGCAACCATTTCCATAAATACAGGTCCAGTAAGAGGTCAACCAAGTGAGATCACATTTATAGATCTCATCCGCATCATTGGGATCTGTGAATTCCACCCAATCGCGAGCAAAACCAGATTTAACTTCGGACATAGAGCGAAAGCCTACGACTTATCGCATGAAAGCGCACATCTGCCAACGAGCAGTAAAGGGTGACAGGTACGCTAATCACATGAGTGAGCAGAGCTTCGATCGCATTGCAGTTATAGGTGCGGGCATTATGGGTGAGGCCCTGATCGCTGCACTCATCTCTTATGGCGTAAAGCCAGCCAGCATCTGCATTTCAGAGAAGCGCAAAGAGCGCAGCGACGAGCTAGTCACTCGCTATGGCGTATCAGTGGCTGATTTAGCAGTGAATGTGGCTGGTGCCGACGCACTGCTCTTAGTGGTGAAGCCACAGGATATGGAGAGCGTTCTCACGGAGATCACTGCGGTAGTGCAGCAGAAGACGCTTCTGATCTCCTTTGCCGCGGGTAAGACAATTGATTTTATTGCAAAGCATGTATCGGCTAGCAATCCAATTATTCGCGTGATGCCTAATACACCAACTCTGGTTGGCGAAGGCATGGCTGGGATTTCAAGTAATAAGAGCGTCACTGCGCGGGAGAAAGAATTTGTTCTCGGCTTCCTTGGTGCCACAGGTTCTGTTGTCGAAGTTCCTGAAGAGCTGCAGAATGCAGTAACAGCAACAAGCGGTTCAGGTCCTGCCTATTTCTTTAGATTTGTTGAGGCGATGATCGCGGCTGCAACTGAACTTGGTCTTTCAAATGAAGTTGCGACTCAATTAACAATTCAAACCATTGTCGGTTCTGCGAAGTTATTAGAAACTTCGGGAAAAAGTGCCACAACTCTGCGCGAGAACGTCACTAGTCCTAATGGAACAACTGCTGCAGCACTT
>JBAXNY010000144.1:0-2749 GCA_037133535.1 Actinomycetes bacterium | reverse complement strand
GGCTAAAAATGTGATGATGAATAGCGTGCTCGAGAGTGCTGCCGAATATCCCCAGTCGCCGCCACGGAAGGCGACGTTAAGGATACGAAGTATTGGGAACATGGTGGCGTTATCTGGTCCGCCGTCAGTAAGTGCGGCGGCAGTAACACCAAATTGCAAAATGTTGATGACGGCGAGAATGAAGAGCAATCGGAATTGACGGCCAAGTAGTGGCAGATCGATGAGGAAGAAACGCTTCAAGCGAGATGCACCATCGAGTGCTGCTGCTTCAAAGATTTCGGTGCCGATGTTTTGTAGGCCAGTAAGAAATACAAAGAATGGCAGCGATGCAATCCAAGGGAAGCCAATGAAGATCAGTGACCAGAGTGCAGTTTTTGGATCGCCTAGCCAATTCTGGGCAAGGGAGCCCAAACCAATCTGTTTGAGTAAAGTGTTGAGAATTCCTTGGTTAGGGTTGTAAATGAAGCCCCACATGTAGATCGTGACGATAACCGGAAATGCAAGTGGGAAGAGAAGTGCGGTACGAAGAACGTATTGAATGCGTGCATTGCGAAGTGAGATCAACATTTCAACAGCGAGCAGCGGGAGCAGCCACATAATGGTTACGCCAGCTAATAAAACGAGTGAAATATGTTGGAAGGTTTCCCACCAAGCCTTATCGCCAAGCATTTTCTGAAAATTATCCCATCCGATAAATTCGGACTTAGCAATAAATTTCCAATCGAAGAATGATTTAGAGAGTCCATTAATTGCAGGGTAATAAGCAAAGAGAAATAACATTGTAAAGAGCGGAATTAATCCCAAGTAGAGCATGGGCCTTATTTTCCGTGTTCGTTTTTTTGCTTTAGCGACTACAGGGCTAGCGGTCATTCACTCTCCTGAACAAGCAAAATTGGGTTAAAGCAAGGTAGCACTCTCTGAGCGTCAAGCCAATGATTTTTTCGCTCCAGTGAGCGTAAAATGTTCGGCGAAATGAACAATGAATTAACTGTTCAGCCTGGTGAATCTAACGAAAGTTTATCTCGCCAGACCCTTGGTTTGGCCCAAGATGACTTTTAGGCTTTGCATACGTTCGTGATCTTTGATCGAACCCTCACTTAAGGAGAACAATGAAAAAGAATACATTGCGCATTCTTTCTTCAGTAACTGTCCTCAGCGTTGCAACTGCGATGACTCTTGTTGGAGTCAGCCAAGCAAACGCTGCAGGATTCTATAAGGGAAAGAAAGTCACAATTGAGTTGCGTGGTCCAAACCAATGGAACAACAACGCAAAGTCATTCGGCAAGGAATGGGATCAGTTAATTAAAGATTTCCAGAAGGCCGAACCAAATATCACTGTCAAGACAGTGGTACAGCCACTTAGCTCTTTCTATCAGACCAACTCAACTCAGTTGGCTGCTGGAACTGCTGGCGACCTTGTCTTCAACCAAGCAAAGTACACACCAGATATGGTTTACAAGCTTGATGCAGATCTAAAGAAGCCAAACCCATATATTGCTGGAAATAAGAAGTGGATCGATTCATTCGATAGCAAGTACTTCGGTTACTCCGCAGGAACAATCAATGGCAATGGCAACATCGAATACATTCCATTCAACCTCATCGGTATTGGTGTATTTGCTAACAAGGATCTCGCTGCTAAAGCAGGCGTGACTCTTCCAGTCAAGACCTTCACTCAACTCTTCGATGCTTGCACAAAGTTTAAGAAGATCGGTGTTGCACCTTGGGGCTGGGATAACTCCTTCTTGCCAATCGCATGGACCTGGCGCGTAATTTCATCTATGTACATGCAAGATGCTTACACAGCACTTGATGTGTTCAAGACAGATGGAACTGCTGGTGCCAATGGCACTTCAATCACCAACAAGTCGACTACAAAGGCGATCTTGACTGGCTCATTGAAGTCCAGTGATCCTCAGGTCCAGGCATCACTCGTCATGTTGAAGAAGTTCGTTGATAACTGCGCCACACAAAACTGGTCAGGTATCACCAACAACAACGGTGCAGTTACTGCATACGATGACTTCTTCGCAGGTCGCGCTGCAATGACATGGGGAGTTTCATTCGGCCTCGCATCATTGAACGCAGCTAAGTTCAAGTCCACCATCTTCCCATTCCCAACAGTTGACAAGGCTGCTGATTCATTAGCAACTGGTCATGATGCACGTTGGGGTATCGGCGTCGGTGGAACTTCTTACATGATCCCTATTTCAACAAAGGGAGATAAGTTGGCAGCTGCTATCAAGTTCCTTCAATTCCTCGGTGGTAAAGATGGATTGAAGTGGGCTGGTACATCAGGCGGCATCTCACCAATTAAGGGAGTTTCCTCCGGTGTAGATCTCGGTGCAGGTGGAGAATGGGGCAAGCCTCAGTACCTCTACGCACCAGCAGAAGCACCAGGTAACACTGTTCGCTCCATCTTCGATGGTCTTCTTCTTGGTACCAAGACACTTGCTGAAACCACTGCAACTCTCCAGACAAACTGGACAGACGGTGCAAAGCAATCAGTTAAGGACAACAAGTGGGAGTCCGAAAGTTGGGCAAAGTAGTCCGTAGTTAAAACGGGTCTATAACGTAGCGGGGCTCTTGAAGGGAAACTTTCAGGAGCCCCGTTACTCATTACATCAGGTGCACACAACTACTAATTATTTTGAAAAGAGCATTCAGTGAAAATAACCGAGATCAATTCCTACACAATCGAATTAGAACCAGCCCAAGGTGAGGATTATCGCTATCACCGACTCGGCAT
>JBAXNY010000143.1:0-2773 GCA_037133535.1 Actinomycetes bacterium | reverse complement strand
CAGAAAACATTCCACATGGACAAGGGTTGGCTGCCAATATCAAAAGAAATTGAGCAGGATAGGCAACGCTTCCTACACTTCGGGCAATTGTGATTGATCCAGATTCAAGTGGTTGCCGAAGAGAATCGAGTACACCAATTCCACACTCTGGCGCTTCATCAATAAATAGCACCCCGCGATGCGCCAACGAACACGCACCGGGGCGAATTTGATGTGAACCTCCACCCACCATTGCAACTCGAGTTGCAGTGTGATGCGGCGATATAAACGGTGCTGTTGTTGAAAGTGGTGAGCGAGAACTCAACGATCCCGCAATGGAATGCAGTGCAGTGACTTCTAGTGACTCTTCGCGCGTCAGTGGAGGGAGAATTCCAGGAAGTCTTTGAGCAATCATTGTTTTGCCTGTACCAGGAGGTCCAACTAGCAAGAGATGATGCCCACCTACTGCAGATACTTCCGCTGCAAATCGTGCCGCGTCCTGCCCAGCTACATCGCAAAAATCTAACGAATCGTCCGGTGAACTATCTTCGAGTGGCAACTCTTGAACTTGGGAACGTTCTCCCGTGCGCAACCAATGCAAAAGTGAGGCGATGTTATCCATACCTATCACAGTCATTTCTGACATCAAAGTTGCCTCAGCCAAATTTGCATCAGGCACCACCGCAATCCGAATTCCGTTTTTATGTGCGGCAATGAGTGAAGGAAGCACTCCTCGAATCCCCCGAATTCGTCCATCGAGTGCAAGTTCTCCCAAATACATGATGTGTGCACTCATCGACTCTGGGATCTTTCCTGACGCAGCTAATAGTGCAATTGCAATAGGAAGATCGAATCCTGAACCACTTTTATGCATCCAGGCAGGTGATAATGAAACTGTAACTTTTTTATTTGGCCAGACTTCTCCACTATTTACAAGTGCAGAACGAACGCGGTCGCGGGATTCCATAAGAGCGGCATCTGGTAAACCAAGTAACGAATAACCCGGAAGTCCATCTGCAATGTCTACTTCTACGCTGATGACATGCCCGGTAAGTCCGACAAGTGCGATAGATAAACTCTGCCCAAGGCTCACAAGACGTTTGCCCGATATTCGATGATGTGGGAGCCATCTTGTTGCATCAAAACCCCAACACAATCAATTTGAAAGCTTCCCCAGCGTCGTGCGTGACATGCACGCCAGGCCAAACTCAACCGTTGAAGTCGTGCTGCTTTTGCAGGCGTAATTGCCTCTAGAGGTCCACCAAACGCTAACGAAGAACGCGTTTTTACTTCAACAAATGCAATAGTGCCATTTGGATACAGTGCGACGATATCAATCTCGCCCTCCTTTATTCGCCAATTGCGTTCAAGTACGCGAACACCGCGAAGTTCAAGAAACTTTACGACCACATCTTCGCCAAATTGTCCGAGAATTAGTTTTTTGCTGTCTGGATTTTTTATATCTGCCATAGTTTCGGCAGGTTACTTTCACCCGCTATGCCTTGAGATTGCGATGGAGTTAGTTTGTGGACAGTTTTCCTATGTTCGCAAGTTCGGCAATATTAGAAAAAGAACGACGGTGCTCAAGGCACGGACCTAGCGCGCGCAGTGCTCGTGAATGAGCAGCGGTTATATATCCCTTGTGTTGAGAGAAGCCATAACCTGGATAGCGACCATCAAGGTTGCGCATAATCCGATCCCGACTCACTTTGGCAATAATCGATGCCGCACTGATGGAAAGTACTACTTGATCTCCTTTCCATACCGCTAATGAGGGCACGCCAAGTCCAGGAATTTCATATCCATCGGTAAGGACATATCGTGGAGAAATTTCTAGCGCTTGTACTGCCCGGCGCATTCCATCGAGATTTGCTGCATGTACGCCTCGTGCATCTACTTCTTGTGAAGGTATTTCAATAACGGAGATTGCAAGTGCATGCTCCTGAATGAGATCAAATAATTCCTCACGTTTAGACTCACTTAACTCTTTGGAGTCTCGAATAGGAGTGAGCTCTGGCGCAAAGGGATCTTTTAGCATCACACTTGCAACAAGTAAGGGCCCTGCACATGCCCCGCGTCCAGCTTCATCAACGCCGGCAATTGGTGATATGCCAGCTTCAAATAGCGCGCGCTCGATAACTTTCATGGCGCATCAAGAATTAGTGGTTCTTAACTACATCGATACGATGAATAATCGTCGCATCTTTTGCTGGCCAAATAACTGCAACAACGCGACCAACTATTGTCTTAACTGGCACGAATCCATCATTAATATCATCTGTGTGATACCTAGAATCTGCGCTTGCTGAGCGATGATCTCCCATCACCCATACCTTCCCCGCAGGTACTGTGACATCAAATTCAGTATCACTTGGGTCATCACCTTTAATAATGTAGGGCTCGGTGACAGAAACTCCATTGATAATTAAATGCTTAGTCTTGTCACAACAGATGATGTGATCGCCAGCGATTCCGATTACTCGCTTTACTAAATGTTGTTTTGCTGGGTTGGGCAAAATGCCAACTACAATGAGTCCCTCACGAGCTTTAGAAATCAAGAAAGGTTCGATGCTCTGTGGCGCTTCTCCAAGCCAATCGGCAGGGTCGTGGAAAACTACGACATCACCGCGCTTAATTGTTTTTGAGATAAATGGAACTTTATTTACTGCAACACGATCTTGAATTTGGAGAGTCGTTTCCATGGATCCAGATGGAATGAAGAAAAATTGAACAAAGAACGTTTTAATCAGAAGTGAGACGAGAAGTGCAACAAGAACGAGTATGGGAAACTCGC
>JBAXNY010000142.1:0-2783 GCA_037133535.1 Actinomycetes bacterium | reverse complement strand
GCGATGATTGCGTTAGCAGTTGTTGGCTCCGGCGCTGCTTGCACAGTCTTTATTCAAAAACCTTGGCACTTGGTTGCGCTCTGGGGATTCGTGGTGGGAACTGGTACAGGTTCGATGGCACTTGTTTTTGCGGCATCAGTTGCTAATCGTTGGTTTGTTTCCCATCGCGGATTAGTGCTTGGCGCACTCACTGCAGCCACTGCAACTGGTCAATTAATTTTCTTGCCTGGTCTTTCAACTCTTGCAATGAATTACGGCTGGAAGAGCGTTTCCTTAACGGTTGCCGCAGGGGCTTTCATTATGGTTCCGGTCATCGCACTCTTTCTGCGCGAGCGACCAGAGAGCGTGGGATTAACCCCGCTTGGTGCGCCAACGGATTGGTCGCCACCACCGCCACCAACAATGAATGCTGCAAAGTTAGCGATTGTGACTTTGAAAGAGGCAAGTCACTATAAAGATTTCTGGTACTTGATTGGGTCTTTCTTCGTCTGCGGACTTTCTACTAGTGGTCTCATTGGCACTCACTTCATTCCTGCGGCGCACGATCACGGAATGATGGAAGTTGCTGCAGCTAGTCTTCTGGCACTTGTCGGCGTCTTCGATGTCATTGGAACTATTTTTTCGGGTTGGCTCACTGATCGCTACGACCCACGCAAGCTCCTCTTTATCTATTACTTATCGCGCGGTCTCTCACTCTTTCTCTTGCCACACATTCTCTTCTCCAGCATTCATGCATCGACTCTGGTCTTTGTAATTTTCTATGGCCTTGATTGGGTGGCAACTGTTCCACCCACGATCATGCTCTGTCGGACCATTCTCGGTCCACAGCGCGGCACTGTTATCTACGGTTGGGTTTTTGCAGCCCACCAAGTAGGTGGATCGATTGCAGCGCTAGGTGCTGCGATCTTGCGAGTAAAACTTGGCGACTATGCCGCGGCGTTCTACATCAGCGGCGGCCTCTGCATCGTTACATCCTTTGCAGTGCTACAAATTGCTAAGAAATTGTCGATCGAGAAATTGCGGGCATGAGTAATTTTTATGATGAAGTTGGCGGAGAGAAGTTCTTCACCGAATTAGTTTCACTTTTTTATGCCCAGGTTGCCACCGATCCAATTCTTCGCCCGATGTATCCCGATGACGATCTTCAAGCGGCAGCGCGACGCCTCCAACTATTTCTTGAGCAGTATTGGGGCGGTCCAACTACTTATGGTGAGGAGCGCGGTCATCCACGACTTCGGATGCGCCATGCTCAATTTCCGATCAATGAAGCGGCAAAGGATGCATGGATGCGCTGCATGATGGCCGCAGTTGAGAACATCGAAATCAAAGAACCAGAACGAAGCGAGCTAGTTCAATACTTAGAGATGGCAGCTAATTCTTTAGTAAATAAGCTAGATTAATTTTTAGCTTGGGAGAGATTTCCAATTTTTAGAATCTCGCCATTGCGTAGATACCAGAGCGTTCCTGCCGCATCTTTAATAACAGTGATACGAAGTCCGACCTTTTCTACGGTGCCTTTAACGTCGAGCACATCTACTTGATCGCCAACGCCGTATTGATCTTCTACTAACATCAAAATTCCGGAGAGAACATCGCGCACAATGGTCTGTGCGCCAAGGCCGAGTGCAACACCGATGACACCAGCTGATGCAATAAGTGGCCCGAGATTTAAGCCAAATTCACCGAGAATCATGAAGAGGGAAATAACCCAGACAATTGCATTAGTAGTGCTACGCAGCACCGTGCCCGTTGTCTTTGCGCGCTCTTTCTGGCGGATCGCTAAATTCCCAGGACCTGGCTTGAGATCGGCAGTGGCGATCTTGTCCATGATGCGAGTGATGGCACGGCCGATAAGGAGTTGCGCGACTATGGCGACCAGAAGAATGACCAGAATCCGCAGGGGAGCCCCGCTAAACCACTCCCAGATCTTGCGGCTATTGTCATTGAGCATACGAGACTCTAACAAAATTCATCTTAAATACCAGCACCGGCCATACTTCTAAGGCAGGATAGGCGAAGTCGGTGCGAGCCACGCACCGGATCGGAGCGATGATGTCGCGGACGTTAGTACTTAACGCCACCTACGAACCATTAGGTGTTGTTACTGAGCGCCGCGCTCTGATCTTGGTTCTGAATTCACGGGCCACAACAATTGAAAATTCAAAAACAATTTTGCATTACACCGGCGGTGAAATCGCACTGCCTTCGATTGTTAAATTAAATCGCTTTGTACGTGTTCCTTATCGCCACGCTGTCCCACTCTCTCGTCGCGCGATTTTCGCCCGCGATGGTGGTCACTGTGTTTACTGCGGAACATCTGCCACATCTATCGATCACGTAATGCCACGCAGTCGTGGGGGAGATCACTCTTGGGAGAATGTGGTGAGCGCCTGCCATCGTTGCAATCATGTAAAGGCTGATAAGACTTTGAAGGAGATTGGCTGGAAATTGCGCACCCTGCCACGCGAACCTGTGGGAGCTGCTTGGCGAATTCTCGGAACAGGTCGCGCAGATAACAATTGGTTGCCATACCTCGAACCATTTGGTGTCGCAGCAGCGACTGCATAAGGCAATAGACTTACTTCATGATTTCACATCTCTTACATTCAATCGCACAAGAAGATGGTTCGCTTCCAGGACCAGGGTTATCCGCACTTGAAACAGTTGTTACTTATGTTCTGGTACCTGTTGGAATTTTCTTGGTAATTGCAATCTTGTCGTGGGTAAGCACTTCACCTCGCCGCAGAAAATCACGCGACAGCGTTATTACTCACATCAATTAG
>JBAXNY010000141.1:0-2794 GCA_037133535.1 Actinomycetes bacterium | reverse complement strand
TGGGATCGAATCAGGTAAGGCGGCACGTGATAACTACACCCGCGCACACACCGAAGAGACGATGCTCGCCTACGTGGAGAGCTATCTCGCAGATCCACGCACAAATGGATCAGCAGATGGTTATGAGAAGTGGCAACGCGGCGTTGATGGCGCACCGAGCTTGGCACTGATTCGCCAACGCATGGGTCGCTGGAATGAGATCAAAGCGCGAATCCTTCAAGAAGGGAAGAAGTAATCGGTAAAACTAATTAACTGATAGCAGGCTGCTGAGTCGAAGGCAATACCAACTTCGGTTCAGCAGCCACTATCTTTTTCTCCAAATCGTGCAACTCTTTTAGTACCGCTGCATAACCAGATTCATGGGCCGAAGTCGCCGAGCCAAGAAAGCGATTGAAGTGTCGCCCCGTTTCGGGATGAAATCTCACACCCGATGTCTTCTGTCGATTTGATACGTTAATAAAGTAATCGGCCTGATCTTCACTGCACGAGACCTGCAACACCTTATCGAAGTCCCATTCCTGAGTCTTCACTGGTCCAGTAAAAATCAATCGCTGCGACGTAAGCATCACAACACCTTGATCTTTATCCATCTGCAATTCATCACCAGGTATCGCCTGACCCTGCATCGCGCCAACGCGAAAGCGAATCCCCGCCACCACGGGAATGCTAAATCCACTTGAAGTCCCTGCGTAGCGTGTGGGAGTTCGCCCGGTCTCGTGAAATATCGCATTCGCTGTCCATAGCGTGACCTCGCCCGGTTTTTGCATCAGCGAATTAGGTACAGCATCTTCGCCCTTCGATGCTGCAGTAAATACTGCGATGAGATGATTCAGCGAATCGGAATCATCTTTCCAAGCCCCATGCAACGAATTGAATTCATTTGTCGCAGCTTTATCTGCTCGCTTAACTTTGTAATCCGCAAAAAATCCCATGTAGCGAGAGTAACTCGCCCCTGCGACAGAAGAAAGACTCAGCCCCGCCCGATGTAAGGCATCTTCGTGGCCATTACCGTCATGAACTGCACATTCGCCTCAAGCGGCAGATTCGCCATGTGCACAACCGCATCGGCAACTATCTGTGGATCCAACATCGGCTCAGCCATCACGCCACCATTTGCCTGCACAACTCCAGATCCATGATCTGCCGCCATCTTCGTATCGGCATTACCAATATCAATCTGCCCACAGGCAATGTTGTATTTACGTCCATCAAGTGAAGTCGAACGCGTCAAACCCGTCACAGCATGTTTAGAGGCTGTGTATGGCGCAGAATTTGGCCGAGGGACTTGAGCTGAAATCGAACCATTGTTAATGATTCTTCCCCCTTGCGGACTCTGCTCTTTCATGATTGCAAAAGCCTGTTGGGTGCAATAGAAAACTCCACCAACATTTACATTCATTACTGCCTGAAAATCCTGCGCTGAAACATCCTCCAACAAATCACCAGGGGATGCGATACCGGCGTTATTGAAGAGAAGATCAAGGCGACCAAATGCCTGCTTCACCTGAGCAAAAGCGTTCTCCACAGAACTGGCATCGCTGACATCACAAGCAATCGCCACTGAAGAATTACCAAGTTCTTTCGCCGCTAACTCCAGCGCACCTAAATCTCGCCCAAGCAGTGCCACAGTCCAACCATCGCGCACAAGAGCGGCACTAGTAACGGCACCGATTCCACGACCAGCTCCAGTAACAACGGCGTATTTGCTCATGCGAAGAGCCTAGTCCAACAACCAACTGAGAAATCTGCGCTAAATACAAATCAACGCTCGGACTTATGGCGATCTGCCATGTTATCCATCAGCGCAAAGAGAACTCCGGAAATCACAAAGGTCATGTGAATGCCAATTCTCCAACCCTCACGCTTGGGATCGAATGGCCCCTCCTGCATGAAGTCCTTCAAAAGTTCAATCACTGAAATCGCAACAAGTGAGCCAATCAACTTAATCTTCATACCGCTGGAGTCCACATGCCCCATCCAATGTGGTCGATCCTCAGCGCCATCGGCAACTGCAATCTTGGAAACAAAGTTCTCATAACCAGCAAAGAGCACCAAGATAATGAGATTACCCAGCAATACCGTGTCGAGAAGTTCAAGTACCTGCAGGGTTATTTCAGACATTGTGAGAGAAGTAATGTGAGTCATGATCTCCCAGAAGGAGTGAGCGAAGCGATAGAGAATAGGAAGCAGCGCCCCAAGAAGGCCGATGTATAAGGGAGCCAAGAGCCAGCGTCCAGCAAAGATGACTTTCTCCAACAACAACTCGAGCTTGATCATGAACCCTCCTTGTAGGTAAGGAAATCCTACCGATCGCACCGTAAAAACTCAGTGAGAAATGCGCCTATCGCGAGCGTGATCGATGATGAAAGTGAGAATGCCTTGTTAATACACAGGTTTCTGAGTAATTTGTAGTTCTATTTTTGGAGGAATGCATGACATCCCAGATTGTCTTGATGAACAAACTAGGGCTCGCAGTAGCCTCCGATAGCTCATTGACCATGACTCGAGGCGATAACCGCAGAACCTATGCGTCAGCCGAAAAAATCTTCCCACTAGGAACCGATCACAAAGTGGCAATTCTCCATAGTGGGTCAGTTGAGTTTATGGACCACCCATTTGCAGTCTTGCTAACTGAATGGATGAAGTCATTGCAGAGACCTTTTGGAAGCGTTGGTGAGTATGCGGATAGTTTTTGTAATTGGCTGGCACATCGGCAAGATCTTTTCTCTGAAGAGGCTCAGGCAAATTTCTTGCAGAGATTGATGGAAGAATATCTGCTCGACATCCATAAAAC
>JBAXNY010000140.1:0-2802 GCA_037133535.1 Actinomycetes bacterium | reverse complement strand
CGAAGACACAGGTTCCTAAGACCTGCGTGTCTGCCATTTCACCACTCCCGCAAATAACTCAGTCAGAATTTCACCGAGTATTTGAAGCCAGATAAGACGCACTGACTTGGGGTAAGGCTACGCGTAAGTCAGAGATGTTTCAAAATCGCCCTCCATTGCTCGGTAAATATCCTTTCGCAACGCCTATTTCGATATTTATCCCACCACGTTTAGCCAATTGATTCAGGTAACCTTGCTAAATGGGCGCAGAAAATCTCTCACAGAGCGATCAACTCGCTGCCCAAATTCTTGCCGCGCTCACCGCTGCAGTTGACCGCGGTGAAATCAGTTGCACAATCCCAGCGAGCGTGCGCCTTGAGCGCCCAAAAAACCGTGAGCATGGAGATTTCGCAACATCCATTGCGCTGCAACTAGCTAAGAGCAGCGGTAAGTCACCGCTTGAAGTGGCGCAGATGTTGCAACGCGATCTACAAACATTTGCTGAAGTTGCAAAGGTAGATATTGCCGGCCCTGGTTTTATCAACATCACCTTAAATAGCGCAGACTTAGCTGAGTTGGTTCGCACCGTAATAACCGCTGGTGCCACCTATGGAAATTCAAGTGCACTTGCTGGCACAGCAATCAATCTGGAATTCATTAGTGCAAATCCCACTGGACCGCTGCACTTAGGTCATACCCGCTGGGCAGCGGTTGGCGACGCGTTAGGTCGAGTTTTAAGTGCAGCTGGTGCAAAAGTTGCTCGTGAGTTCTACATTAACGATCGCGGAAATCAGATGGATCTCTTTGGCCAATCTGTTCGCGCCGCAGCGGTAGGCGAGGCAATTCCAGAGAATGGTTATCAAGGCGCCTACATACTCGATTTAGCAAAAGCAGTGATTGCACAGCAACCAGAGTTGATGAAATTGTCGGGGCAGGAACAACTCGATGCGTTTCGGGAGGCTGCTTATAAGTTGCAGCTGGCGCAACAGCAGCAAGTGCTAGAAGATTTTGGAACACACTTTGATGTCTGGTTCTCCGAGCGCACACTTCACGAAGGTGGATCGGTCGCGCATGGTCTAGAGAAGTTGCGCAAGCAAGGACATGTCTTTGACGAAGATGGTGCAATTTGGTTGCGCACTACTGACTTTGGCGATGATAAAGATCGCGTATTAGTGAAGAGCGATGGCGAACTTACCTACTTCGCCTCGGATACTGCTTATTACATCAATAAGCGTGAGCGCGGATTTGATATCTGTATCTACATGCTTGGCGCCGATCACCATGGATATGTCGGCCGGTTGAAAGCAACTGCAGCATGCGCCGGTGACGATCCAGCGAAGAATATTGATGTATTGATTGGTCAATTGGTAAAGATCATGGAGGGCGGGGAAGAGGTAAAACTTTCTAAGCGCGCCGGCACCATTATTACTCTGGAAGATCTTGTCGAAAAAGTTGGTGTAGATGCAGCGCGCTACACATTAATTCGCTACCCGGTTGATACTCCGATGGTGCTCGATGTCGATGTATTGAAGAAGCGCACCAATGATAATCCGGTTTATTACGTTCAATATGCTCATGCGCGAATTGCTGGCGTCTTGCGCAATGCAGCAGAGTTGAAAGTTTCAGCAAAGTTGGCAGATTTTGATCCTGCGATGCTTACTCACGAACGCGAAAATGAATTACTTGGTGCGATTGGTAAATTCCCGGCAGTTGTGGCAAGTGCAGCAGAACTTCGCGAACCACATCGAGTTGCGCGCTATCTTGAGGAGTTAGCTGGTGAATACCATCGCTTCTACGCCGATTGTCGGGTTCTGCCCCTTGGCGATGAAGCAGTTGCGCCAGTTCACCATGCACGTGCCGCATTATCTGCGGCAACTATGCAAACCTTGGCTAATGGATTAGCGCTCCTTGGTGTGAGCGCTCCGGATCGGATGTGATGCTGATGTGGTCGAGCAATGTTGCGCATACCTCTGGTTCGCTCTCACTCTCCTCACTTAACGCTCAAGATTTAGCGCGCGATTTCGGAACTCCTGCATTCTTTCTCGATGAGGCAGATTTTCGTGATCGAGTGCGCACTTGGCGCGATGGCTTGCAAGGTGCATTTGGCGATCATGCCGGCCAGGTTTATTACGCCGCAAAGGCATTTATCTGCGTGGAAGTTGCGCGTTGGCTAGTTGAAGAAGGAATTGGAATCGATGTCTGCACCGGTGGCGAATTAGCAGTGGCAATGGCGGCAAATTTCCCACCAGAGCGAATTGAAGTGCATGGCAATAATAAATCTCTTGCCGAGTTAGAGAGCGCAATAAGAATAGGTGTGGGAACAATTGTTGCCGATTCACTCTATGAGATTGAACGTATCGCAGCGATCTGCAAGAAATTAGGCAAGAAGCAGAAGATTCTCTTGCGTATCACACCAGGTGTTGCAGCGCATACCCATGAATCAATCGCTACTGCACATGAAGATGTGAAATTTGGCTTCTCAATTGCAAGTGGCGCCGCCTGGGCCGCAATCGAAGCAGCGCGCTCCCATAGCGAAATTTCACTACAAGGTTTCCACTGCCACATCGGTTCCCAGATTTTTAGCAGTGAGGGTTTCACTGTCTCAGCACAGCGTCTCATCGCCCTCCTTGCTAAATACCAGAAGGAATTTGGTACAGCACTGCCAGAGCTTGATTTGGGTGGGGGATATGGAATTGCCTATCTCCCTGGCGATGCACCTATGAGCGCCGCAGTTGCACTAGAAAATTTAGCAAGTGCTGTAAAGAGTGCATGTGCAGAACATGGCCTCAACATTCCACGCATCTCGATCGAACCAGGTCGTGC
>JBAXNY010000139.1:0-2812 GCA_037133535.1 Actinomycetes bacterium | reverse complement strand
GCAGAGAATGTCATGATCGTGGATTTAATTCGCAATGACTTAAGTCGGATCTGTAAGGCGGGAAGCGTTGATGTGCCGAGGCTGTTGGCGCGCGAGGAGCATCCAGGATTGGCACATTTGGTCTCTGATGTAAGTGGTGAATTAATTACTGGAACTTCCTGGACAGATATTGGCGCGGCGATCTTGCCACCGGGATCAGTAAGTGGTGCACCGAAATCTGCAGCCCTTGCCACGATTGCAGAGTTAGAACGCGTGCGTGGTCCTTACTGTGGAGCGCTTGGTTGGGTTGAGGATAAGCAGGCAATTTTGTCGGTGGCGATTCGTACCTTCTGGCGTCATGATGACGAGAAGATTTTCTTTGGAACCGGTGCAGGAATTACTTGGGCTAGTGATCCAGAGGCAGAGTGGGAAGAGACACAATTGAAGGCACGTAAATTAATTGCTATTGCAGGCGGTGAGATCGAATGAGTATTAGTGGAATCTTCGAGACGCTGCGAACCGAACATGGCCGGACCTTTGATTTAGAGCGTCACTTGGCAAGGGCGGAGAAGAGTGCGAAGGCTTTAGGTTTGACCTTTGCTTCGAAAGAGAAAGTGGTAGCAGAAGTTGCGGTGGTTTTGGAGCGCGATAAAGATGTTCTTGCAATGGGGCGGCTGCGCATCAATTTCCATAAAGATGGTGCATTTGAAATTCGCCATGAGTCATACGAGCAGTGGAAGGCACCGGCAAAGCTCACCAAGATCGATGCCGCAATTGATACGCGTAACTCCGTGACTGGACATAAGACTTTGCCGTACACCGAGAATTTAGCGGCCCTTGAGATTGCATCACGTGCGGGTTTTGATGAGGGACTTCGCATCAATGAACGTGGCGAAGTTGTTGAAGGCAGCATCTCTAATCTAATTGCAGAGATTGATGGCCACTGGATTACGCCACCGTTATCGAGTGGATGCTTGCCTGGGATTACGCGAGAGTTAGCTGTAGAGAAATTGTCCGTTACTGAAGCCATAATTTTACCGACCGATCTCGATCGAGCAACATCGCTATTCATAGCCACGAGTTTGCGCGACTTACAGCCAGTGGCATTCCTCGATAGCAAGCCATTGTCTATTGGTAAGAATTCGCTGCAACTCATCGCAAATTTCGCAAAAACTCGTTACTAACCGCGCCAGTGCACGGGCTTAGGAGCGCTTTCGGTAGGCTACTCAGGTGAGCGCAGAGATCTCGATTACCGTTGATGGCAAGAAGGTAACTGTCGCGCCAGATCAACGACCAACCCATCTCTTCGCCGAAGCAAAAGAGATAGTGGTCTGCAAGGTAAATGGTCTGCTCAAAGATTTATGGAGTGAATTGCACGATGGCGACGTTGTTGAATCGGTAGCGATCTCATCGCCCGAAGGCTTGGCAGTGCTGCGCCACTCAACTGCCCACGTATTAGCTCAAGCAGTTCAGCAGACTTTTCCGGAGACAACACTGGGCATTGGTCCACCAATCACCGATGGCTTTTATTACGACTTCGATCCTAAGGAGTCTTTTACTCCAGAAGATTTAGAGAAGCTCGAAAGTGCGATGCGCAAGATTGTTAAGGATGGTCAGCGCTTTCGTCGCCGTGTAGTCACCGAGAGCGAAGCGCGTACTGAATTAGCGCACGAGCCATACAAGTGTGAATTAGTAGGATTGAAATCTGATGCAGGAGATGAGTCGAGCGTTGAAGTCGGTGGCGCAGAGCTCACCATTTACGACAACTTAGGACGCGATGGTCAGCCAGTGTGGAAAGACCTCTGTCGCGGTCCGCACTTGCCATCTACTAAACACATTCCGGCGTTTAAGTTAATGCGCAGCGCTGGTGCTTACTGGCGCGGTTCTGAGAAGAATCCGATGTTGCAACGCATCTACGGAACTGCGTGGCCATCACAAGATGAACTCAATGGCTACTTGGAATTTCTTGCCGAAGCTGAGAAGCGCGATCATCGCAGGCTTGGCCAAGAGTTAGATCTCTTCTCATTTCCGGAAGAGATTGGTTCGGGTCTTGCTGTCTTTCATCCCAAAGGCGGGATCGTGCGACGTGCGATGGAAGATTATTCGCGTCTGCGCCATGAAGTAGAGGGCTATGAATTTGTTTACTCACCACATTTAACAAAAGCTGCACTCTTCCAAAAGTCAGGGCACTTGGATTGGTACTCCGAAGGCATGTATCCACCAATGATTTTGGATGAAGAACTTCATGCCGATGGCACAGTGCGTCGTGCGGGCCAGCAGTACTACATGAAGCCGATGAACTGCCCATTCCATAATTTGATCTTCCAATCACGTGGCCGCTCTTATCGCGAACTTCCGCTGCGCCTCTTTGAATTCGGTACCGTTTATCGCTACGAAAAGTCCGGTGTATTGCACGGCATCACTCGCGCTCGTGGCTTCACTCAAGATGATGCGCATATTTACTGCACAGCAGAACAGATGCCAGGTGAATTAGATTCACTTCTCACCTTCGTTTTGAATTTACTCCGCGACTACGGCCTTAACGATTTCTATCTTGAACTTTCTACCCGAAATCCTGCCAAATCTGTCGGTGAAGATGCAGAGTGGGAGTCAGCTACCGATGCACTTCGCAAAGCGGCAGAGAAGCAAGGATTGGAGTTAGTTCTCGATCCAGAGGGCGCGGCTTTCTACGGACCGAAGATTTCAGTGCAAGCAAAGGATGCAATTGGTCGGACTTGGCAGATGTCCACGATTCAAGTGGATTTCCAATTACCACAACGATTTGAACTTGAATATGCAGCAGCAGATGGATCAAAGAAGCGTCCAGTCATGA
>JBAXNY010000138.1:0-2825 GCA_037133535.1 Actinomycetes bacterium | reverse complement strand
ACTCAGTACTTAGCGATGCTCGCTGTCAAACGTGGTGATTTCGCAGTCGCAGAAGAACTCACCCTCTACATGCGCCAAGAGAGCGACTTCATCTTCGACTCAATGATGACTCTCTGGTTACGTCAACTGATGGATCATGCGAAGAAAGTTTTGGGTCTTGAGAAGTATGAAAATATCTTTCGCGTCCCTGAAACACATATCTGGGCGAGCTTGCAGCGAGTGGGAAATGACTTCGTTGAAGAAGCAGTGGTCCATTTAAAGGCGGAAGAAATTGAAGAATTTGATATCTGCTTAAGCCATGCACGACGAATATATAAAACAATGGGTGACGAGGTTGTGAAATTTGTTCAAGATATCTTGACTGAAGTTTCATTGATCGAAGGCGCAGACGGACCAATCTCTGCCCTCAAGGGGCCATATGACACTATTTGGCGCAAGCGATATCTCACGTGGGAAAGTTTGACTGGCGAAGAACGTCTGCAACTTTCTTGCGAAGGTATGCGTGCACATTTTGGTGGCCCTACACGCCAAGGTGAGTTCAAAGTTGTTGATGAAGGCAAGCGATTCCGAATGATATTTGCAGGTTGTGGCACTGGCGGAGTTTTGCGCCGCGGTGATATCGAAACCGGCGAAGGTCCTTACCTCTCCGTTGGAGTAGTTAAAGTTCCGGAAGCCTATTCATGGGGCCAAACTGGAATGCCTTGGTATTGCACACATTGCAATCTCTACCTTGAGCATTGGCCAGTTGAGGATATGGGAGTGAATCGTCGCCCAGTTATTTTCAAAGATGATCCAAATTCGACAGTCACCACAGAATGGTTGGTCTACAAGGACTTAGCCGACACCGAAGAAGAAGATTACACACGCATCTGGGCCCAACCACCAACGAGAAAGTAGAGAACAATGAGTGCTGATCAAAAAGTAGCTGTCATCACAGGTGCCGGTCGAGGAATTGGTGCGACTGCAGGGTTAAGGCTCCTTAAAGAAGGCTTCGTTGTTTATTTTGCAGATATGAATTTGGAACGTGCACAAGAATTCGTCAACTCTATTCATGAGGGACGCGAGAATGCCTATGCGCTGGAAATCCAAGTTACCTCTGACTCATCTGTGAACGCAGCTATGTCTGCAGTCGGCGAGAAGCATGGAAAAATTGATCTCCTGATTAATAACGCTGGCATCACAAATCAACGTCCCACCCAAGATATTCCGACCGAAGATTGGAATCAACTTATTGATGTCCACCTGGGTGGCACTTTCCGTTGCTGCCGCGCAGCTTTTCCATACCTCAGAGCAGCTAAGGGCGCAGCAATCGTAAATGTTTCATCAATTGCTGGACGTCTCGGAATGCCAATTCGCGCTTCATATTGTGCAGCCAAAGCAGGGATTGAAGGATTCGGCAGATCGCTAGCAACTGAATGGGCGGAATTTGGGATTCGGGTTAATACAGTCGCACCAGGGTATGTAATGACTGAACTGATTCAAAAAGATCTAAAGAACGGACTGGTCTCCGAAGAAGTATTGAGTGGTCGAATTAGTCTTAAACGATTAGCAGACCCTGAAGAAATAGCAGAGGTAATGCTTTTCCTTGGGACAAAAGCCTCCTCTTATATGACCGGCCAAGTTCTCAATGTGGACGGTGGCCTTTCCATTGATCTCAATCCAGGCAGTACTGCTGCCATTGCGAAGAAATAAGTTAGGGGGCATGCCATGAGTGCAAACACTGAGTTGATTCAACATAACCTTGATAAACCAATTCGTGGATCCGATTTGAGTGAGTACTACCGGAAGATGTATCTCATCCGGCAAACCGAACTTGCAATTCTTGAGTTGCGAAACACAGATAAAATCGCAGGTTCCGTGCACTTATGTGTAGGGCAAGAATCAGCTCCAGTTGGTGTTGTTGCTGCTCTTTCGGATGTAGATAAAACCATGGCTACATATAGAGGACACGGCTGGGCGCTAGCATCCGGCCTGCCACTTCGTTCGCTCTTTTCTGAAGTTCTGGGCCGCGCTAACGGAATCAATGGCGGCCGAGCAGGATCTCCTTATTTTGTTGCACCAGAAGTTGGATTCATCGGCGAAAACAGTATCGTCGCAGCTGGGTTACCAATTGCTAATGGAATTGCCATGGGGCTTCGAGATAAAGGTAACTCTGGAGTAGTCGCAATCTCCTTTGGCGATGGAGCAACCAACCAAGGGGCGGGCCATGAAGCAATGGTATTTGCGATTGCTCGCAAACTCCCTGTTATTTTCGTATGTGAAAACAACACTTGGTCAGAGATGACTCCGATCTCAGAAACTGTGCCTAATGCCGAACTATGGAAGCGCGCAGCTGGGTACGGAATGCACGCTGAGCTAGTTAACGGTGAAGATCTGCTCGCGATTTATGCTGCAGCTACTAAGGCTGTTGAGCGAGCTCGCAAAGGCGAAGGGCCTTCATTTCTTGAAATTACTGTCCCCCGAATTCTGGGACATTACAACGCTGATATCGAGCAATATCGAAGTGCTGAAGATAAAGCACATCACCTTTCGCGTGACCCACTGGCGAAATTGCGCGCCCTACTCTGCGAAAATGGCGAAGAAAAAGTCAAAATAATTGAAAATGAAGTCGATTCATTCGTCGCAGCTGAACGTGAATTTGCACTAGCTTCGGCTTTCCCAGAACCAGAGGATGCAATTGGCCATGTCTTTGCTTCAAACACCTGGAGCTCAGTAACTGCTTTCCCAACTTCTGGTGAAGAGATTGCCTATGGTCTTGCTGTGAATAAGGCCCTCCACGAAGAGATGGAAAGGCTTTTGTAATGGTAGACCCCTGTGGTTCGTCG
>JBAXNY010000137.1:0-2828 GCA_037133535.1 Actinomycetes bacterium | reverse complement strand
GGTCACTGGTTCGATCCCAGTATCGTCCACGCATTTATGAGATCAAGGGAACACTAGTGTCGATCCAAATTCGTTCGCTCACTCCGCAAGACCGCCCCTCATGGGAAGAGCTTTACAACGCCTACTTGGAATTTTATGAAAGCCAGCCCATCCCGACATCGACTGAAATACTTTGGAAAAGATTGATTGCCTCTGATCCTGAGATTCAGAGCATCGTTGCCGAAGTAAATGGGAAACTCATAGGGATCGCGCACTTTCACTTCCAGCGCTCCTCATGGACTCACACTTGGAATTGCTACCTGGAAGACCTATTCGTCCATCAGGATTATCGGGGAAATGGCGCAGCCACACTCATGATCAACGCTGTTAAATCCATAGCACTCAACAAAGGGTGCTCCGAGATGTTTTGGATCACCCGCGGATCGAACTCAACTGCGCAGAATTTGTACGACAAACTTGCTACTCAGACCGATTTTGTACGCTACGAAATCATGCTCGAAGAGTTACCTTAACTCGATAAGAGGGCAGACTAGAACTTATTCTCCAGAAATTCCTCAACGCGTCTTAGCGTCTCTGGCAAATACTCTGGCAAGAGCGCCTGGTGTTCCTTGTTGCTCGTTTCGTAGAGATAGTTAAGTAAAAGAATTCGCCTATGCAGTAGAAGAGCCTTCATCTCTCGCTCTGAGTACTCGGGCAGATCTCTGAACGACCTATAACCCTTGATCAAAGCCGCATCTTGCTCCGGTGTATCAAGATAATAAAGCGCGGTTGCCAAATCTTGTACTGGTAGACCAAACCCACAATCATCAAAATCAAAGATTCCTAATGTGTTGTTCTGCCACATTAAGTTCCAACCGTGAAGATCGGCGTGAATCAACCGCTTCCCATCTCTCTGGTACAACTCCAAGGCGATGTCATCAATCGCAACGCGAGCGGTTTGTAAACGATCGCTAACTTCCGGACTCAACTGACTCAGTGGCGAAAAGAGAAAGTCCTCCGTACCCCAGAAAAAATCATCAAACGTAGGCAGGTCACTTCCGGTAGGAAGTGCGAAATCAACGGCTGCGTCATGCATCTTTGCCATAGCAGCACCTAAAGCAGACAACTGCGACTCAGATGGCTCTTCTCCCACTTCATTACCTTCCAGCCAGGAATACATTACGGCTGGAAGCTGATGCTCTATCCCGTCAATTTTTACAAGAGTTACGGCTTCGCCATTAAGAGTCGGGCGGACTTGAGGAACTCGAATTTCAGTGTGCTGGCCAAGAAATCGAACCAAGGCGACCTCTGCAAAAGCATTTTCACGAGTGCGAGTTGAATTGATGTTGAGCCTGAGTGCGAAAGCCTGCCCACCGGACTGTACTTTGAATGTGGCATTGAATTCATAGTTGATTAGCTCAAGTGAAGTTATGTCACCAAAATACTTTTTACATGTTTCACGAGCTAGAGAGGTAATTCTCTCTTGCTGCACCTCTTGCGAGAGATCCTTGAACTTCAGACAGTCTCCTATTAGTCAGCCGCGCTGTAGCGCTAAAGTATCTGTTGCCTCTGGACTAAGCGCTAAATAACCACCATCAACTGCAAGATCAGCGCCAGTTACAAAACTCGCATCAGGACTTGCTAGCCATGCAACCGCAGCTGCAACTTCATCGGGTTCACCGCAACGATTCATCATGGAATAGAGCCCCCAAATTGGCTCCCATTTCTTGCGATCACCATCGGCTGCTTCATCGAGAGTCTCAGTCCAAATCCATCCCGGACTCACTGAATTAACGCGAATGCGATCACCCGAAAGATCTAGTGCTTGGCACTTAGTTAATTCAAGAAGTGCGCCCTTCATTGCGTTATACGTCCAACGACCAGTCTGCGCGCGATGGGCAGAGATACTTGCAATGTTGACGATTGCAGGGTTCGAACTCTTGCGCAGTTGGCTGAGCGATTGCGTTACTAGATTCGCACCAGCCAAAAGATTGACTTCAAAGGTCTTCTGCCATTGATCGCGAGTTGCATCGATTCCGGAGAGTAGGAAGACAGCTGCGTTATTGACCAAGATGTCGAGTGATCCACCTTTGGCCACCGCTAAATCAATCGCCTTGCCCCGAACTTTCTCATCGCATACATCTCCGGCAACGATGTGAAGCTTTGGATTATTGAGCGTGCTCTGCATCTTCTTGAGCAAATCTTCATTGAGATCGAGGGCGACAACGTTGATGCCATCTTTAAGGAACCTGCGCACACAAGCCGCGCCAATTCCAGATGCTCCCCCAGTGACAATTGCAGTTCTTGTGCTGCTCATCTTCTTGCTCCTTTATCTTCTTAGAAAGCGCCTTGGTCGAAATATGCGGTTAGGTCAGTAAATTTATCGCCGCTTCGTTTCATGATGTTGACTCCACTTAAATTAACGACGCGACCATCGGTTGCTGTGAGTTTTGCAATCCATTCAATGGCCCCTTCATTTTCATCGCCATAGGTACGGCCAATCTCGACCGTTAATCCGGGATACAAGTCAGCACTATTTTCGTAGAAAGTACGAATCTGATCGTGTCCGATAAGAGTGACTCCATCTGGACCGGTCCACCTTGCATCCACTGCAAAGAAGGACAAGATCGCATTGATATCGCGACTCTCTTCAGCGGTCCAATACTCACGAGCTAATGCAACAAGTCTGTTGGCCATTTATGAATTCCTTCTCTTGCGACGTTTCAACTGACTAAACCCTACGCGCAGGCCACCCGCTAGTAAACCGATTACTAAAAAGGCACCGACCCGAATCAAAAGATTGCTTCCCTCTTCTTCTCCGCTACCTTCGGCTAATTCCTCTTCACTAC
>JBAXNY010000136.1:0-2844 GCA_037133535.1 Actinomycetes bacterium | reverse complement strand
AGTTGCAGCCGCAACACCGATGGTGAGGAGTTTTGCGCTAGTTGATGCGTTATCAAATTTTCCATAGGCAGCCAAAACAAAGACGCCAATAAGAACCAGTGCTGGTGAAACTTGTGCCGTGATGACGCTTCTACGCTTCTCGTTCCACAACTTTAAGAGTGCTAATTCATCCATGAGATTGTCCTTTGAATTGTGGCCGGCATGCCGCCTGCCTTGGGCTAAAAGTACTGCCTGGTCAATCTAGTTTCTAGTTCAAACTCGAAGTTACAGTGCAGCCAGAGCCTTATTTCCGCTTGAGTTCGCGCAAGGATTTCTTGAGCGCCTTGCGCTCTGCGATGGCTTGCGGATCTTTCTTTGTCGGAAAGGCCCACTTCAGAAAGAGAATGAAAATAGGCAGTGCCATAAATCCACCCAGACCTTGGATAAAGAGGCTGGTATTGATTCCCCCGAGCATTAGTGAAATCTACTAGGACGCAGGGCATTCTTCTACTCAAGAGTTCCTCACTCATTGTCCGCAACTTCATGCGCAGTTCACTAGTGCGCTATCTACCAAGTGGAGTATCGGCCCATGGACCTCAATCATTTACTTCGTACATTTCATGTCGCGCGCCAACCACAATCAGATTGTCAGCTCGAACACGACACGAGAGCGCGTTCGGCACAATCTCGCAGAGAAATTGACGCGAAAGAGATGGAGCTACAAGCACTTCTGCACGAATACACCTTGTTGAGGTAATTCCGTCCCCACATAGAAAATCCCTGCATACCCGGGTGTATGCAGGGATTCTCTATTTACTTATGCGGCTGGAGTATGTGTATCTACGTTCGCCTTGATGATGTGAACTTTGAAGGTCCAGAGATTTTCGGCACGTGGATCGATGATTAACTCAACCCAGTGATTAAAGCCGGAACCAAAAGTCTGTATCCGAGTGAAATTCTCAACGAGTGAGCCCTTGTCTTTCTCAACGAGCTTGCCAGCAGTTTCATTCATAGGCATGTCAACTTGGTACCAATGCTCATCGCCATTCTGTAGCAGAACTGGCTTCTTGAACTTGATGGTGTTGGTGAGAAGTGCCTGCTTGATATTCGAGAAGGCTGCAGTGTTCTCATTGTTTGGAGTGGCAGCATCGCGTGCGTAGCCTTCCCAATCCATGTTGGCCTGCACTACAACGATTACGCCAACTGAGCCATTAGTAACTGCACTCTCAAAGCCCTTGTTGATCCATGCCACGTTAGCGGCATCGCGAGCTTTGTACTCGGCGTCATCGCCATCTGTCGCCTTGTCGTTATAGGTCTTGAAAGTTGGAGTTGCAACTGCTGAGTTGTTAGCAGAACCAGGTACGTGAGGGATGATGACGGTGATTCCCTTGTACGTAAACAGCTGCATTTCTGGGTACTTCACATCGTGGGCGACTGCGATCTTGGTAGTGCCGCCACCGAGTGAGATGTAGGAAGTATCTGCCTTCTGGAAATAGGTTGAACGAACGAGGGCTAAACGGTTATTTGGATCATAAGCACCCTTAACTGCGCGATCGCAATCAACCCATTCGTTATCTCCGATAGAGTAGAAAATTGGGCTGTTGAACTTGTCGAAGAAATCTGTCTTGATGCGTGCATAGGCCTCATCGGTGCACTTATCGCCCTTGCCGCTCATAGTGTCACCATCAAAGAGAGTGAAATCTAATTTAGCGGCATTAATTGCAGCGATAACAGCTGGGGTTTGGTTAACGCCTTTAGCGTCGTAAGGCATGTCGCCAGTTAACGCGATGCTGAATTTATAGGCTTGGCCGGCATTTGCCGAGCTCCCGGAGATGGCTACTGCCACAAGGGAGAGAGTTGCGAGAAGAGTTCCTGCTAGTGCGCGCTTGCGCTTTGATGTAAGTGTGGGTTTGTTCACGGGCTGATCCTTTTGGTTCAAGGTTAAAAATTGGGGCATTTCACGTAGCGTGAAGTTAAACACCCGTGAAACTTTGAAGCGCTTTGATTCAAGTTGGCGACGGGCAATTACTCTCTTCCTATGGCAATCACGGGTGCTGCGCGAGACTCGCACTTTCCCGCTATCGAGAAGCGATACGGCCAGCCGATGAAGTACTGGTTCTCAGTCATGAAGAATTTAGCAGGCGAGAAATACCCCGCGCAGATTGCTTACCTGCGCGAGAACTATGGATTTAGTCAGGCACATGCCAATGCGCTGGTGATGTACTCGCGTGGATCGGTGTCGGCCAGCCGCTTCGCTACTCCAACTGAGTATTACAAGACAATCGATCCGGCACAGGCAAAGACGATCAAGGCGATCTTTAAAGTTATTCGTACTAAGTACCCACGAGCTGAAGTTGTTATCGCTTGGAATCAACCTATGGTCAAGATCGATGAGGCCTATGTCTTTGGTGCCACAGTTGCAACAAAGCACATCCTGATCTCACCATGGAGTGCAGATGTCATCGCAGAGTTTGCCGAGAAGATGGAAGATCTAGCGGTGAAGAAGAAAACGATCGGTATTCCCAATGATTGGAAAGTTAATAGCTCGCTGATTTTGACTTTAGTGCGCGCGCGATTGAAAGAAGTTAAGCAGAGTTAGTGCGAACCCGAAGCGACTGGCTTCTCGTACTCTGTAACAAAACCGATGATGCTGATAATCAAAGTTGGAATCGCGATAATTGTGAGCCACCAACCAAGAACTAAACCGAGTCCGGCCGCACATGCAGCAAGTGCAACAGGTAGCGGCCACCAAGAGTGCGGGCTATAGAAACCAAGATCGCCCGCACCGTCGGAGATTTCTGCGGTGAGATTATCTTCCGGAAGTACTGCGCCGATGCGGCGATTGGTAAACCACATGTAGAAACC
>JBAXNY010000135.1:0-2848 GCA_037133535.1 Actinomycetes bacterium | reverse complement strand
CTCTTATCGCTACACGTTAGGTGCAACTTTGCCCAATCTGATGGGTTATTAAATCGACGTTGTGGATCTGCATTCTGTTCCCTAAAAGTTCCGCGTGAATCGGGGGTAGGCTCGGGCTTATTGGTGGGAGAGAAGAGGACTGTAAATCCCCCGGCTTATGCCTTCGTAGGTTCAAATCCTTCACCCGCCACCAAATCACTTTATGAGGCCCTCCGGGGCGCACATTTTTTGCTGACGGAGTTTTGCTTCAATGATTTCGCGTAGAAGAGTGATTGCGGCTGCCGCTGGTGCGGCTGTCTCTGGCATCGTTGGATCGCAACAGGAAGCAGCTGCTACAACAAGAAAACCTTCTACAAAAAAGAAGAGTGTTAAAGAAAGTAAAGTCCTTGTTGAAAAACCAGTTCCCAATCAACTAAACGAACTTGTCCTCAACCCCAACAATAAGCAGGTTGTCTTTTATTCGCCCCATCCAGATGATGAATTACTCTCCTTTGGGCCGATTGCTTCTGAGTATATTGCACTCGGTTACGAGCTTATTTATGTACTTTTAACTAGTGGTTCTAGTACTTCAGCGATAAAGCTCATCAATGGTGAAGTCGCTGCTCCAGGTAATGCAAATCGCTTTGTATTTAGAGGAAAACATGATCCAGCAGTATCTGGTTATGCACCATTAACCGTGCCTGATGTAGGTAAAGCAAGAATTGTTGAATTTCGTTCAGCAGCTGGAGAAATGCAGGTAAAGCCAAGTAATGTCTATGTTCACGACTTGCTCGTTGAAGATGAACTTCCGGTCGAAAGCGTAGTTGCAGTCATGAATGAGATGGTGAGTATCTATCCCAACGCAATTCATTGGTCGATGTCCACGATAGATATTCACCGCCACCATCGTGCCGCAGGAGAGGCGCTACGACAGGCAACAGTGGCAACTTCTATTAAGACCGGTTTTGCACTCTCGAGGCCCACATGGCCGCAGATTGAAAAACAAAAGTCATTTAACAATCCAGAGATTCCAGAAACTTTCTTCTTTAAGCCTCTATCTGATCGAGTGCAGCGCCTTCGAAATGCTGCGTTGCCCTACTTTGCGTGGAATCCAATTGCTGGCTCTTTTGCAATTGGATATTCATCAGTTCCCAAGCAGTTTGATGATCTCGACAATCTAGGAAATGCACAGTACTCAGTGACTGCGCCACCTGTGCAATCGTCAACAACCTGGATCACTTCAAGTTAGTACTTAGGAGTTTTTGCTAGCGCTTGGCTTTCGCGCTGCGCGTGATAAAAATAGGGCAAAGACAAGTGCCAAAACAATTCCAGTATTGACGCCCATTTCGGTTAAGGCGCGATTGAAGTACTCACTTGTCTTCTGCTCTTGCATCGTGAGGGATGCGCCGACAGTAAGTATGTGACGAACTGCAGCGATAACACCAATAATTAGGAAGTTATCGAGCTGGAAAATTCCATCGGTAAATCGAACTATCACAGTTCGCATAATTTCAAGAATAATTACCACAAAGAGAATGTCGTTGATTCCTTGAATCATGCCTAATGGAAAAAATGGCCGAGTTTCAACGAGGCGTTTTAAGGCATAACCAATTGCCAAAACGGAGATAACGAAAAGCAGAATTCCGAGAAATCCATGCAGGATGTCTTCGAGTTTGTCGATGAAAGTTGACGGGATGAGTGACTGATCATTCTTCAGTAAACCTTTGACCGATTTGTATTTCATCATCCCCACCCTTTATCCAATACCTAAGGGTAGACGGAGGTCATAAGAGTCGCAACAGAGACTCTCTATCGAGGTGGCGCCCTTCAAATCGTCCCTAGTTTCTGCATGTGTGTGGCAAGTAGACATCTTCAGTATGACTTAATAGCCTTCACTGGTCTTAAGTTCACCAACTAAAAGGAGTCCTTTGTGAAGAAGCGTTTGGGAATTATTGCAGTTGCTCTGCTTGCTACATCGATTGCCCTGACAGGTTGCGGTGCAACAAATAAATCTGCCAGCGGGGCTTCATGTGCCAAGAGTGATTTATCAACAGTCACTTCTGGCAAACTCACTATTGCAACTGGTGAACCTGCCTACTACCCATGGATTATTGATAACAAGCCAGAGACTGGAAATGGTTTTGAAGGCGCTGTTGCCTACGCCGTTGCTAAGCAATTGGGATTTGAAAGCACTGATGTCGTATGGGTACGCACCACATTTGATGGCGCTGTGACTCCAGGTAAGAAGACATTCGATTTCAACTTGCAGCAATTTTCAATCACGGCAGATCGCTCGAAGGTTGTTGATTTCTCATCTCCTTACTACACCGCACCACAAGCGATCGTTTCCTTCAAGGGCAGCAAGATTGATGGCAAGACCACAATCGCTGACTTAAAGGGCGCAAAACTTGGTGCCGCTGTTGGAACAACTTCACTCGATGCAATCGAGAAGCAGATCGGCTTAAAGCCTCAGGTATTTAATGACAATGCTGCTGGTGTTTCTGCTTTGAAGAACAAGCAGATTGATGGCTTGGTAGTTGATCTTCCAACAGCTTTCTACCTCTCAGGTGTTGAAGTTCCCAACGGTTTGATCGTTGGTCAACTTCCATCAACTGGCACAGGAGATCAATTTGGACTCCTACTTGCCAAGGGTAATTCACTCACCGCTTGCGTTTCTAAAGCAGTGGATGCAATAACTGCAGATGGCTCATTAGCGAAGATCACAGATAAGTGGCTAGCAACTGACGCTGGTGCACCGGTTCTGAAGTAAACACGGTAGTTTGGCGACCATGTCGGAGCGCAATAACTCTGCTTGGTCGCCAAGCTCACGTGAATTAGAACGAAGAAAAGAGCGAGGGCGAATCAGCCG
>JBAXNY010000134.1:0-2856 GCA_037133535.1 Actinomycetes bacterium | reverse complement strand
GCTGACAAAGTGGCCAAGTTGGGGGTATAAGCGGCCGGTTGGACAGGCCGAGGGGGTGAGCGTTACTCTTTCCCCTCGCATAAATTTTCTATGGTCAGGGCATATAGCGGCTGAGACCTAATAGTTGTGCGTTCTCGCATTTTGTTAATAAACATTGTGTAAGTGAACATTGTCTGGAAGGACATCTCTTGGCCGCGAAAAAGAATTCTGTAGCTCCACACCGTGTCTCATTCGCCAAGATCCGCGAACCTCTTGAAGTTCCTAACCTACTCGCGCTGCAAGTTGAAAGCGTTGACTGGTTGTTGGGTAATGACTTGTGGCGCGCGCGTCTGGCGCAATCAACAAATACAAACCGTGGAGAACTTCCATCAAAATCTGGTTTGGAAGAAATCTTCGAAGAGATTTCACCGATTGAAGATTTCCAAGGAACGATGTCGCTTTCTTTCCGCGATCACCGTTTTGAGCCACCTAAGTATTCAATTGAAGATTGCAAAGAACGCGATATGACTTATTCGCAGCCACTCTTTGTGACTGCAGAATTTACAAATAACGAAACCGGTGAAATCAAGTCTCAGACTGTTTTCATGGGCGACTTCCCTGTAATGACAACTCGCGGAACATTTGTCATTAACGGAACAGAGCGCGTAGTTGTTTCACAGCTCGTGCGTTCACCTGGTGTTTATTTCGAACGCACTATCGAAAAGACTTCAGATAAAGATGTTTTCTCTTCAAAGATCATCCCAAGCCGCGGCGCTTGGTTGGAATTTGAAGTTGATAAGAAAGACCTCGTTGGTGTTCGCATCGACCGTAAGCGCAAGCAATCAGTAACTGTCTTCTTGAAGGCACTTGGTTGGACTGAAGAACAAATTCTTGAAGAGTTTGGTGACTTCGAATCAATGCGTGCAACTCTTGAAAAAGATACTGTTAAAACACAGGATGAAGCGCTGCTAGATATCTATCGCAAGCTACGTCCAGGTGAACCACCAACTAAGGAAGCTGCACAGAACTTAATTGAAAACCTTTACTTCAACCCAAAGCGCTACGACTTGGCCAAGGTCGGTCGCTTTAAGGTTAATAAGAAGCTAGGTCTTGATCTAGAACTTTCACAGAGCATTCTTACAATCTCTGACATCGTTGCAACCCTGCGCTACCTAGTAGCGCTTCACCGCGGCGATGCACTTATGGAATACGGCCGTGAAGTCCGTGTTGAGAAGGACGATATCGATCACTTCGGTAACCGTCGCCTTCGTACTGTTGGTGAGCTAATCCAGAACCAAGTTCGCATCGGTCTATCTCGTATGGAACGTGTAGTTCGCGAACGTATGACAACTCAAGATGTAGAAGCAATTACTCCACAGACATTGATCAACATCCGTCCGGTTGTTGCATCGATCAAGGAGTTCTTCGGAACATCTCAGTTGTCACAGTTCATGGATCAGACAAATCCTCTTTCAGGTCTTACACATAAGCGCCGTCTATCAGCGCTTGGACCTGGTGGTTTATCACGTGATCGCGCGGGCTTCGAAGTTCGTGACGTTCACCCATCTCACTACGGACGTATGTGTCCAATCGAAACCCCTGAAGGTCCAAACATTGGTCTTATCGGTTCGCTTGCAACATATGGTCGCGTAACTGCATTTGGTTTTATCGAGACTCCATACCGCAAGGTTGTTAAGGGTCGCGTTACAGATCAGGTTGATTACCTAACTGCAGATGAAGAAGATGAACACATCATCGCGCAGGCAAATGCACCATTGACCGAAGATAGCCACTTCGCTGAAGCGCGCGTACTCGTACGTCGTCGTGGTGGCGAAGTTGAATACATCATTGGTGATGAAGTTGATTACATGGATGTTTCTCCACGTCAGATGGTTTCTGTTGCAACAGCGATGATTCCATTCCTTGAGCACGACGATGCCAACCGCGCGTTGATGGGCTCAAACATGATGCGTCAGTCAGTTCCATTGATGCGCGCAGAAGCGCCACTAATTGGTACTGGTATGGAATTCCGCGCAGCTGTAGATGCTGGTGACGTAGTCACTGCATCAAAGCCTGGTGTAGTAACTGAAGTATCTGCCGATGAAGTAAAGGTCATGGGCGATGACGGTACTTACCAGACTTACTCACTATCTAAGTTCTCACGCTCTAACCAAGGAACTTCATACAACCAGAAGGTTGTTGTCTCTGAAGGTCAGAAGCTAGAAGTTGGCTCAGTAATTGCAGATGGTCCATGTACCGAAAACGGTGAGATGGCTCTCGGTAAGAACTTGCTCGTGGCATTTATGTCATGGGAAGGCCACAACTACGAAGATGCGATCATTCTTTCGCAGCGCCTCGTACAAGATGATGTTCTTACATCAATCCACATTGAGGAGTACGAAGTCGATGCTCGCGATACCAAGCTAGGTGCCGAAGAGATCACTCGCGATATCCCTAACGTTTCTGAAGAAGTACTTGCAGACCTCGACGAACGCGGCATCATTCGCGTCGGCGCAGATGTCGTCCCTGGCGATATCTTGGTTGGAAAGGTAACTCCTAAGGGCGAAACTGAATTAACACCTGAAGAACGTTTGCTGCGCGCAATCTTCGGAGAAAAGGCTCGCGAAGTTCGCGATACATCTCTCAAGGTTCCACACGGTGAATCAGGAAAAGTTATCGGCGTAAAGATCTTCGAATCAGAAGAAGGCTTCGAGCTTGCAGCTGGCGTTAACCAATTGGTTCGCGTTTACGTTGCACAGAAGCGCAAGATTCAAGATGGTGACAAGCTCGCTGGTCGCCACGGTAACAAGGGTGTTATCTCCAAGATTCTTCCAGTTGAAGATATGCCATTCCTTGAAGATGGAACTCCAGTAGATG
>JBAXNY010000133.1:0-2861 GCA_037133535.1 Actinomycetes bacterium | reverse complement strand
CCTGCTTTGGGAGCAGGAGACCGGAGGTTCGAATCCTCTCGCCCCGACCAGAACATTCTAATACATCTATTGGTTAATTTATTGAGGGGTCCTTTGTGAAGAGCACGATCGAAACTTTGTCCGCTACTCGTGTTCGTCTCAGCATCGATCTTGCATACGATGAAATGTCAGAGCACATCGCAGAGGCCTACAAGAAGATTTCTGGACAGGTAAACATTCCTGGATTCCGTAAAGGCAAAGTTCCGCCAGCAATGATCGATCAGCGCGTAGGTCGCGGAGTTGTTATTGATGAAGCTATCAACTTGGCGCTTCCAGAGTTTTATGGTCAAGCAGCTCGTGAGCATGAAGTATTGGTGATCGGTCGCCCGACTGTTGAGATCAAAGAATTCAAAGATAAAGAATCACTCTCATTTACCGTTGAAGTTGATGTTCGCCCAGAGGTAAAGCTTCCTGATTTCTCCAAGATCACCATCGAAGTTGATGACGTCAAGATCTCAGATGAAGACATCACTGAGCAGGTAGATGCACTTCGCGCTCGCTTCGGAACACTTATTACCGTTGAACGTGCTGCAGCTAATGGTGACTTTGTCACTATCGATCTCAATGCAAAAATCGATGGCAAGGAAGTAGATGGCGGAAGCGCCAAGGGAATTTCCTATGAAGTTGGCTCCGATCGCATGATTGAGGGTCTTGATTCAGCATTGGTGGGCCTTAAGGCTGGCGATGCAAAGACTTTCACCACGCAATTAGTTGGCCAAGAAGAAGGTCAAAGTGGCGATGTTGATGTCACGGTAGAAGCAGTGAAAGAGCGCGAGTTGCCACCACTTGATGATGCCTTCGCAAAGCTTGCAAGTGAGTTCGATACTTTGGCTGCACTTCGCGCCGACATTGCAGAGCGCCTCGAGCGAGTGAAGAAACTCGAGCAAGGTGCACAGGCACGCGATCGCCTCGTTGAGAAGTTGCTTGCTGATCTTGATATTCCATTGCCAGAGAATCTCATTGAGAGCGAAATCCACGATCACTTAGAGCGTGAGAGCCGCCTGGAAGACGCAGTCCACCGCGCTGAAGTTGATTCTGAAGTTCGCGTATCGATGAAATCAGATTTCTTGCTCGATGCTGTTGTAAAGGCCGAGAAAGTAGAAGTTAATGAGACTGAATTAACTGAGTACTTAATCCGCACTTCATCTCGTTATGGAATGGCACCAGATCAATTCGCACAAGAGATTTCAAAAGCAGGACAGATTTCTGCAATGGTTGCCGATGTTGCTCGTGCGAAAGCCCTTGCCGGTGTTCTCGAGCGAATCACAGTGAAAGATGCCTCAGGCAATGTGATCGATCTTGAGGCGCTTCGCCCAACGCCTGCAATTCCTGCTGAATCCTCAGCCGAATAACTTGCGCCCAGAGCGAACAGGGCGCAAATAATTCGATTTTTCCTCTTATCGGGAAGCATTTAGCTCGGGAGATTGTTAGGGTCATTACAGGTAATGAAGTATCAATCCCAGTTCAGCCAGGAGGATCGTCGTGGATTTCTTGAATCAGCAAGCGAGTGAAATTATCTCTCGCTCGCCACAATCAGCATCAGGTGGTCTCGATGCTGAGGTGTACAACCGCCTCCTTCGTGAGCGAATTATTTTTCTCGGCTCAGTCGTTGAAGACTCAATGGCAAATGCAATTTGCGCACAAATTCTTCTCCTTGCAGCTGAAGATCCAGAGAAGGACATCTTCCTTTACATCAACTCACCTGGCGGTTCTGTAACTGCAGGTATGGCGATCTACGACACCATGCAATATGTCAATAACGATGTTGCAACTGTCGGCATGGGTCTTGCGGCATCGATGGGTCAATTCTTGCTCTGCGCTGGCGCACCTGGAAAGCGTTACGCAACTCCACATGCACGCATCATGATGCACCAACCATCATCTGGAATCGGTGGCACTGCATCTGACATCAAGATTCAAGCCGAACAAATTGGTTTCACCAAGCGCAAGATGGCAGAACTTATTGCTCATCACACAGGTCAGACGCTCGACACTATTACCGCCGATTCAGATCGTGACCGTTGGTTCACTGCTGAGGAAGCGAAAGAGTATGGATTCGTTGATCACGTTGTTCTATCTGCTGGACAAGTTTCAGGTCGTGGAGGAACAGCATGAAAATGGAGATGAATTCCGTGAATGAAATGACAAGTCGTTACGTTCTTCCAACAATTGAAGAGCGCACCAGCTATGGCTACAAGCGCCTCGATCCTTATACAAAACTCTTCGAAGAGCGCATTATTTTCCTAGGCCAAGCAATCGATGACACTGTCGCTAACGACGTTATGGCGCAGCTACTCACACTTGAATCCATGGATCCAGATCGCGACATTATTTTGTACATCAACTCACCAGGTGGCTCATTTACTGCGCTCACCGCGATTTATGACACCATGCAATTTGTTCGCCCAGATGTCATGACAATTTGCCTTGGCCAAGCTGCATCTGCAGCAGCGGTCTTGCTTGCAGGTGGCGCTAAGGGCAAGCGCTATGCGCTCGAGCACTCACGCATTCTGATCCACCAACCTTATTCAGAGGGTGGCGGACAGGCCTCTGACATTGAGATTCAAGCAAAAGAGATTATGCGCATGCGTGCTCTTCTTGAAGAACTTATCGCGCGCCACTCAGTGCGCAAGCCAGAAGACATTGCACAAGACATCGAACGTGACAAGATTTTGACTGCGGCCGAAGCTGTTGAATACGGTCTGATTGATCAAGTTCTTGCGAGTCGAAAGGCAAAGCCAAGTAACTAATTGTTTTTGCGATTAATGATCGCGAGTAAATGATTAGCGACCAGCGCTAGGTGTTCTGTGTTAAAGGCCTTT
>JBAXNY010000132.1:0-2876 GCA_037133535.1 Actinomycetes bacterium | reverse complement strand
AAGGAGCATGGAATTCAGAAATTGTTGCGGAACTACGCGCGAGGGGTTTTTCAAAAGCAGATATTGATGCTGCCTTCAAATCTTTGAAACTTCCCGCTGGATTTGCCTCAGTAGAAGGAGTTCTATTCCCTGCGCAATATAGTTTCGCAAAAGGATCTGCAGTATCCGAAATCTTGCAAGCTATGATCTCTAGATTCAATACGGAGGCATCAAGTTCTGGCTTACAAAGCGGAGAAGGTAAATTCACGCCACAGCAGTTGTTGACCATGGCCTCGATTATTCAAGCTGAAGGCGATCTAAAAGACTTCACGAAAGTCTCACAGGTCATACGCAATCGCTTAGCAATAAGCATGCCTCTTCAATTAGATTCAACAGTGCATTACATCCGCAAAGTTCGCGGTCAAGTATTTTTGAGCACCCAAGCTACGTTAGCGAAGTCTGCATACAACACATATAGAAATTATGGATTGCCACCTGGTCCAATAGGAAATCCAGGTCGCGCGGCTATGGATGCTGCGATCCACCCAGAAGCTGGTGATTGGCTATTCTTTATTACTGTTGCACCTGGTGATACTCGTTTTACTAAGAGCAATGATGAGTTTCTCACCTGGAAGAGACTCTATGAAAAGAACCGACGAGCAGGAGCATTTGAGGTGAAGAAGTGATTAGAGCTGCTGTTCTCGGTTCACCTATTAGTCATTCTTTATCCCCGCTATTACATCAAAGTGCGTATGAAATTTTGGGAGCACAGGGAACGTACGAAGCGATAGAAGTTGAGGCTGGTCAATTATCAAATTTTTTGAAAGATAAGGATTCAGGCTGGACAGGTTTTTCACTTACGATGCCACTGAAAGAAGAAGTTCTAGCGATTGCTCACGTAGTCGATCCCGTTGCTCAAATCATTTCTAGTGCGAATACACTGTATCGAAAAGATAATCTTTGGCTAGCATCGTCTACAGATATTACGGGTTTTGGATTTGCTCTCGATTCACGAGGATTCACCAAGGCAAAGAGTGCAATTATTCTCGGTGCAGGCGCCACTGCGCGCGCGGTTGTAGGGGCCCTAGATGGACGTATTGAGGAGATAAAGATTGTTTCTAGAAATACTGGACGTGAGGAAGCTATTCGTAAATGCGCCACAAAGAGTTCGATCACCTTTGTCCCATGGGAATACACGACCCCGATTGCTCAATCTGATTTAGTGGTTAATACGACGCCTCTTTACGGAGCGGATCTTTTTGCAGACTATTTACCAACAAAAATTTCAACACTTTTCTTTGAGGTCCTCTATCGCCCATGGCCAACAGTTCTACATTCACGTTGGCGTGAAAATGGGGGAGAGACGATGGATGGGATTGATTTATTGGTCCATCAAGCTATTGAACAGATCGCTCTCTTTTCAGGTAAAAGTATCGATAGAGTCTCGATGGCTCAAGAGTTGCGTAAGTTTGCCGTAGCAACTTTGGAGTAATCCACAATTCGTACTTTCCCGACTATTTCTTCTGAATGACTTTTATGATGATGTAATGGTTCTGACCTTGTTGATCATTTTCGGCGCAATAATCTCTTGGATCGATATACAAACTCATCGAATTCCAAATAAAATTTTGCTCTATCTCCTCATCTCTACAGCGGCTATTTCTTATGGTGATATAGCAAGATTCGCACGTCTTTCCGCAACTACTTTATTCATCACTCTCCTCATCTCGATTCTCACGCATGTGGGAATGGGGGATGTGAAACTAATTGCGATACTGATTCCTCTCATCGGCAGGGATCACGCTCTCAATGTCACACTGCTGATGATCTGTATTTCGGCGACATCAATAGTGCCGGCCGCAATTACATTTCTAAAAAAGGGCACAATATCTATCACCATTCCTTGGGCGCCATCACTTTTTGCAGCCTCAATCCTTTATTTGGCGACACAATAGGTACGTTATCTGCAAGAATAGGCACATGAGATGGTTGACTGCAGGCGAATCGCACGGGCAAGCATTAAGCGCCATTCTTGAAGGAGTTCCAGCGTCGGTAATAATTACTAGTGCTGATATTGATAAACATTTAGCACGTCGTCGTCTTGGATTTGGACGCGGTGCTAGACAGAGTTTTGAAGCCGACAAGATAACAATTCTTGGTGGGGTGCGACTTGGTCTGACTCAAGGTGGACCGATTGCAATTCAGGTTGGAAATTCTGAATGGCCCAAGTGGGAAAAAGTCATGTCTGCAGATCCAGTCGATGCCTCTGAGATAGAAAATTTGGCACGTAATGCTCCCTTGACTAGGCCACGTCCAGGTCACGCAGATTTAGTTGGAATGCAAAAATATGATGTAGATGATGCACGTCCAATTTTAGAACGTGCAAGTGCGAGAGAAACCGCCGCCAGAGTTGCACTCGGTGCTGTTGCACGGGCTTTCTTAGAACAAAGTGTTGGTATCACAATCCTCAGTCATGTTCTCTCCATAGGCTCTGCTCGGGTTCCAGATTTAACGCCACTTCCTAACGCGAACGATATGGATCGCATCGATGCTGATGAAGTGCGTTGCGCCGATCGCGCATCAAGTGAAGCAATGATTAAAGAGATTGAGTCGGCTCACCGCGACGGAGATACTTTAGGCGGAGTTATTGAAGTTCTCGCATTCAATATGCCTCCTGGCCTCGGCTCACATGTCCACTGGGATCGTCGTTTAGATTCAAAATTGGCAGCCGCTGTCATGGGAATTCAAGCAATCAAAGGCGTGGAAATTGGGGATGGTTTTACAACAGCGACTCGTCGCGGCTCCGTCGCTCACGATGAAATTGAAAAAAATGCGCAAGGCGCCATAGTTCGGCGCACTGATCGCGCTGGTGGAACAGAGGGCGGAATGTCTAATGG
>JBAXNY010000131.1:0-2881 GCA_037133535.1 Actinomycetes bacterium | reverse complement strand
AGCAACCGCCTCCTAAGCGGTAGGTCGCAGGTTCAACTCCCGCCGGGGACACCAGCAAAATTAATTAAAGACCACAGTCTTATTTGCTAGTAGAAAAATTCGATCCTCAGCATAAAGTTTTACCGCTTTGGCGAGCACGCGCCTCTCAATATCTCGACCAAGCGAGATGAGATCTTCCGGCGTTGACGTGTGAGTTACGTGAGCAATGTCTTGCTCGATGATCGGACCTTCATCGAGATCGCGAGTAACAAAGTGCGCAGTTGCGCCGATGATTTTTACACCACGCTCGTGAGCTTGGTGATAAGGCTTGGCGCCTTTAAAGCCAGGTAAGAAGGAGTGATGAATGTTGATAATTTTTCCAGATAATTTCTGACAGAACTCAGGGCTCAATACCTGCATGTAGCGAGCAAGTACAACGAAATCAATTTTAAGTTTCTCAATCTCTGCGAGCACTTGTGCCTCTTGTGCCTCTTTCTTTCCAGCTGTTACAGGTAACTCTAAAAAGGGAATTCCATGTGATTCAACCAGGCTGCGCAAATCTGAGTGATTAGAGATAACCAATGGGATCTCAATGGGTAATTCACCAAGTTCGAAGAGGTAGAGCAGGTCACGTAAGCAATGGCTCTCTTTTGTCACCATCATAAGAGCGCGAGGTTTGCCAGATGCTAAGCGCACCTTGAGTTGCGGTGTGAATTTTGCCAGGCCCTTATTGAGTGAGTCTGAGGCAGCATCAAAAGTCTGAGAGGTTTCAAAGCGAGTGCGCATCACAAAGGTATTTGTTGTGGGATCTGTGAATTGTTGGTTCTCAATGATATTTCCACCACACTCTAAAATTGCCGTGGTGATCGCATGCACGATGCCAGGTTGATCAGGGCATTGCAGCGTTGCGATGAGATCCATTTGCCAAGTGTAAAGGTCAATTGATTGAATCCTAAATCTCCGCATGGAAGATGCCCTACCTAGGAGTAGAGTGCGAACTATGAGCGAACTCTTTCCTAAAACGACATCAGATGAAGTTGATCTTGATGCCGCACAAGAAGATGTGCGTCGCGATTCAGAGATTGAACGAGATAAACCACCACATCACGAAGAGTGAGTGGAGTTACTCCGTAGCTGCAGGTTTTGGTGCTGGCGGTGGTGGCGTTGGTGCAGCTGGTGGAATCACAGCCGATGAACTCTTTCCGGCCGAATCAGTTTTATAGAATCCACTACCTTTAAAGACAACGCCGACTGCTGAATAAACTTTTCGAACTTCACCTTTGCACTCTGGGCACGCGGTAAGCGAGTCATCACTAAATGCTTGAAATACTTCAAACTCGTGGCCGCATGCGCTGCAGGCATACTGGTATGTAGGCATGGCGGTCCTTTCTCTCAAAAGATTGAAGTGCACTAGCGCGTAAGTCTAAAGAAGTGGGAAGATAAGAGCGAATTGAGGCGTAAGAATTTCTAAGGAGGAGCGAATTGAAGCATCGTCTTGCACTTCTCACCGCAGCCTTTCTTCTTTTGGGTACTTCGGCAGCAAATGCGAATTCGCTCACCAATACATCTCCCATAAGTGGTGCAACGATTGTCACTGCACCAAGTGTTGTAACTCTGACTGCGCAGAGCGCGCTAGCCCAAGATGGCAGCACGATTCAAGTGAGCGATCCCAATGGGAAATCAGTAGATGATGGATCGCTGCTGATAGATGGTACTTCCGCAACAATTGGTTTAACTCAGCTCACCGCTGCCGGAACTTACACTGTTACCTATCAATTGCTTTCAGATACCGATGCACCATTACAAGGTTCCTACAAATTTATCTTTAACTCACCATCAGTCATCTCGGCACAAACTCCAACAACGTCAACTTCAGCAACACCAGTTCCCGACAGTGGGCCAGCAAGTAGCAATCGTGGAACAACATATTTGGTATTAGTAATGCTGGTACTTGCCTGTGTAGTGACGGTAGGACTTTCGATTTACGCTCGAAAGTTATTTAAGAATCGATGAACTTAGCCTCAAGTTATGTGACACCAGCAACTTCATTAGTTGATGCGCTACGGACGTTAACAACTTTCCTTAGTGTCACATCTGGAGTTTTTCTAGTTGGCGCACTTCTGGCAATGGCATTTCTCATCGAGGATGATGCTGGAGCACTTAGTGCGAAAAGCCTAACTCTGCGTAAAGCTGCTTGCACCAGTGCTGTATTTTGGGCTCTTGCGCTAGCGATAAAAATCGTTCTCACGTTAGCGGACATTCTCGATTCTTCTTTTACTGGCGCCCTTAATATCACAATGATTCGCTCCTTTGTTACACAAATTTCCCTGGGGCAGTACCTCTTCTTTGAATTTCTCGTTGCACTCTTTACTGCAGCACTGCTTCCATCGCTGCGACGAACTGGCGGGGCAACAATGTTGCTCCTCATTACTTTTGCTGGAATGGCAGCACCAATTTTCCAAAGTCATGCTTCTGTCAATGGAGGACATGGATTAGCAGTTGGTGCACTCGTAGTGCATGTCTTGGCGATTTCACTCTGGCTGGGTGGAGCTCTAGCGCTCCTCTTTATTAGCGCTGAAGTACGAAGTTCTGCAGTTGCGCGATTTAGCGTGATGGCGCTCTGGGCTGCTATCGCAGTTGTCTTATCCGGCGCGGCAAATGCATGGACTCGGATGGATTTTCGCTCTGCATGGCAGACAACGTATGCCTATGTTCTTATCGGCAAAATTCTTATTACCGTTGTATTGATTGGATTTGGCTATCTGCATCGTAAAAATCTAGTTGCAAAAAATCCGATTGAGATATCTCAGCGGAAATTTATTCAATTATTGGGCTATGAACTCATTCTCATGTTCGTCGTTGTTGCCATGGGCGCCTGGCTTTCCACTAATAAACCTCCAAC
>JBAXNY010000130.1:0-2922 GCA_037133535.1 Actinomycetes bacterium | reverse complement strand
ATTCAAACATAGGTGCTGATACTACTTACTAGCGCAGTGATTCCTCTATTTTTGCAGCTACTTCCCTGGCTCGCTCAGGCGTTAATTGTTCACCGGAAATCTCCAAGACATAGAGGGTGTCGATTGCTTCAGCTCCTAGCGTGGTGACAATCGCAGAACGAATATCCACTCGAGAACGAGTGACTGCATCACCGATGCGAAAGAGCAAGCCCACCCGATCGTGACTGCGAACCTCCAAAACTGTTGCTGCACTTGATGCATCAGGAAAAGTTTCGACAATTGCGGGTGGGACTGCAATAGAAGGAAGTTGGTCATAGGCCTTGGCGCGCTCTGCTAATCGATTCTCGAGGTTAGCTTTTCCTTGCAGCGCAGCATAAATGTCACTCCGTAATTTATCTGCAGTAGGCGCACTGACAAAGGGATCAAGTGAAACAATCCAGCGCATTACTGCAGCGCTTCCATGGGATCTAGTTCTGGCAGATCTCACATCGAGGCGAGCAAGGTTCAATACACCAGCGACAACCGAAAGTAGGCCGGGACGATCTGGCGCAATAATTTCAATCGCATAATCACCTTCATGTTCAATCACATCGACTCGAAGCGCACCAACTTCAGCGAAAGCTCGCTGCTCTGCAGATATTTCTGGTTCCGGTGCGATGGTGTTATCTGACATTGCTACGCGAACTCGGTTTACAAGATCAGCTACGAGACTAGCTTTCCACGAACTCCATGCACTTTTACCGGTGGCTTCGCCATCAGCGATGCTGAGCGCGTGCAGTAACTCGAGAGTCTGCACATCAGGAATTACTGCAATCACACTAGAGACTGTTGCTGGATCATCGAGATCGCGACGTGTTGCAGTAGCTGAAATAAGAAGATGGTGCGCCACTAAAAGCTCTAAGGTTTTAACATCGCTTTCGGGAAATCCCAGGCGCCGTACTAGTGGTGTAATTAATTCGGCACCTCGAATACTGTGGTCAGCTTCTGTGCCCTTACCTAAGTCATGAAATAACGCAGCAACTAGAAGTAAATCGGGTCGATGCACTTGCCTAGTCAGAGCGGCCGCATACACTGCAGTTTCCACCATGTGGCGATCTACCGTGTGGCGATGCAAAACATTGCGTTGTGGCAATGAGCGAAGTGGGGTCCACTCTGGCAATAAGCGAGTAATGATCCCCTCTTGATCCAGTGCCTCCCACACTTGCACCATTGCACTACCGGCGCCAATTAGCGCAACAAGATTCTCTCTTGCCTCGCGTGGCCAAGGATTTGGTAACTCGTGAAAATTAGCGGCTAATTCAATACACGAATCGAGAGAGAGCGGCAGACCCAATTGGGCAGCAGTTGCTGCCGCACGAAGTGGCAGCACCGGATCTGACTTGAAATCAATATCATGATCGAGGATTACTTCTTGGTGCAAAACGCTGATGTTCTTTGCCACTGATGTAACTCGTGGCTTGCGCAAAAATCTTCCTAAGCCATCTTTACCGCGATGGTCCAAGCGATGCCACATCGATTGAATGACATAGTCAACAGTGCGGGCAGATGTAGCAAGCTCTGCCATGAGTGCATCTGCATCGGAGTACTTGAGAAACTCGGCAACTTTATCTTGCTCTTGAAAGAGCAGTTGATCGCGATTTCTACCACTGACAATATGAAGGGATTCACGTGCATTATTCAGAGCAGCTTCGGCATGACTAATTCTCTCTATTGGAACTTCAACTGCACCCGAGAGCGCAACAGCGCGCAGTGCATTAATGTCGCGTAGGCCACCTCGTGCCTCTTTGAGATCTGGCTCTAATAAATAAGCGAGCTCCCCCGCCTTCTCATGGCGCTCTTGCATTGAGACTCGTAATTGTCCGAGGCGACGTTTGGAATCTCTGCGCCATTCATCAATCGCATCGCTCTGCACTGCGGCTACTAAATCAGCATCACCTGCAACGAGTCGAATGTCTAATAATCCAAGTGCAACACGTAAATCATCGTGTGCTGCATCCCGAGTTTGGGTACGCGTGCGAACTGAGTGATCAACACTGGTCGGAATTAATTCACTTTGGTGTGCCTTATCCCAAATCGGATAGAGCAATTCGTTGACAAATTTGCCGAGTAATTCTTCTTCGTGAGCATCGGTATGCAAAATGAGAATGTCTAAATCAGAACCAGGTGATAATTCACCGCGGCCATAACCACCTACAGCTGCTACTGCAATCCCTTTATCCCCCAGAGAAAACTTCTCTATCGCGAGATGGTAAAGGGAGCGCAGATAGCGATCGCTCTCATTCGACCGCGCTCTGCGCTCCCTTGTTCCCATGTACCTAACCTAGTAAAGGAACGCTATTTAGATTGCATCCGATCCGCGTTCGCCGGTGCGAACGCGAACGATTTGATCAACTGGCGTGGTCCATACCTTTCCATCGCCAATTGACCCGGTAGATGCTGCCTTCACGATGACATTAACAACGGCATCTGCCTCGCTGTCATCGACTAGTACTTCGAGGCGAACTTTTGGCACAAGGTCAACGGTGTATTCGGCACCGCGGTAGACCTCGGTATGACCGCGCTGGCGACCAAAGCCACTGGCTTCTGACACTGTCATTCCATTTACGCCATGGGCTTGAAGTGCATCTTTAACTTCATCCAACTTAAATGGTTTCAAGATTGCGGTAATTAACTTCATGACAGTGAACCTCCACGTGATGAGCTGGTCATTTCATAAGCGGTCTCAGCATGTTCGTTGAGATCGATACCTTCGATTTCGGCATCTTTCTTGACGCGGAAACCAATGGTCTTCTCGAGTACAAATCCGAGAATTAATGTGACGGTAAATGAGTAAGCAAGTACTAAACCAACACCGAGTGCTTGTTTGCCAAGGAGCGTTGTTCCGCCACCGTAAAGCAGGCCATCGACACCGATGCTATTAAC
>JBAXNY010000129.1:0-2924 GCA_037133535.1 Actinomycetes bacterium | reverse complement strand
CTTAATACTGCATCAGATATGGCCAATTGGACCGTTGCGGATTGGCAACCTTATGTCGATCATGTGGTCACAGTATTTGGCGCAGATCGTGTCCTGATGGGTGGGGATTGGCCGGTAATTATTCTTGGTGATGACTATGCCAAGGTATGGAAAGCCCAAGTAGAAGTGACTAAGGCATACACGCCCGACCAACAAGAGTGGTTACAGAGCAAGACTGCAAAGAAAGTATATAACCTCTAAAAAGTTCGACTCAACGATTAGGAGAAGAAAATGCAACGCTATTCATCAGTAATTGGCCTTCCTAAGGAGTTCCAAGCCGAGTACGAGCGTTATCACGCAGCGGTCTGGCCAGAAGTTCTCAAGCAAATTCACGATAGCAACATACGCAATTACTCCATCTATAAATATGGCGAATTACTCTTCTCCTACTTTGAATATATCGGTAGCGATTACGAAGGCGACATGGCCAAAATGGCAGCTGATCCCAATACCCAAAAGTGGTGGGATGTCATGATGCCAATGCAACGCCCGGTTGCTGACATTGCTGCAGGTGAATGGTGGAAGGCAATTCCAGAAGTTTTCCACGTCGACTAATTAGTAAATTTAAAGGAGCTTCATACTTGTGAGCGATCGTAGTCATTTGCCGCTAGATGGCATGTTGGTCTTGGACTTTAGCCAATTCTTGGCCGGTCCAGTATCTGCCATGCGTCTTGCCGATTTAGGTGCACGTGTCATCAAAATCGAACGTCCCAAAACCGGCGACATTGGACGGACCTTAGCATTTGCTGGCTTAGAAGAAGATGGCGATACTCTTTCGTTTCACATTATGAATCGCAATAAAGAGAGTTTCGCCGCTGATCTTAAGAATCCAGATGGTTTAGCTGAAGTATGGAAGTTGATTGATAAGGCCGATGTCATGATTCAAAATTTCCGACCTGGCGTTATAGAGCGTTTAGGTTTGGGATACGAAGCAGTTAGTAAGCGCAATCCACGAATCGTTTATGGAAGTGCAACTGGTTATGGCGCAACTGGTCCATTTAAAGATCGTCCTGGACAAGATCTTCTGGCGCAATCGATCTCTGGTCTGCCATGGCTCAATGGTCGCGCGGGCGATCCACCAATTCCAGTTGGTTTAGCAATTGCGGATATCTTTACCTCAACTCACTTAGCCCATGGTGTTACTGCGTTATTACTGCGCCGCGAACGCACTGGCAAAGGTGGCTTAGTGGAGTCGAGTCTGCTCGAATCAATGCTCGACCTGCAATTTGAATTGATCTCAGCCAACCTCTTTGATCCCAATGTCATCGTCAAGCGCGGTGCGGGAAATTCGGCGCATGCATTTTTGCCGGCTCCCTATGGCCTCTATGAAACCTCGAGTGGCTACATTGCAATTGCGATGACACCGATTCCAGAGTTGGGGCAATTACTCGGCGTTGATTTAAGTACTTACAGCGATCCTAAGTCTTGGTGGAGCGATCAAGAAGTAATTATGAAGGCGCTCTCTGCGAAGTTGAAGAGCAATAACACTGAACATTGGCTGGCAATTTTAGATGCGGCAGACATTTGGTGTGCGCCAGTTCTGACACTGCCAGAGCTCATCGCCCACGAAGGCTTCAAAGAGCTCGACATGGTGCAGAAGACTACGCGGCCATCACTGGACAAGAGTGAAACTGTTGAAGTGATGACTACTCGCTCACCAATGCGTATCGATGGTCGCACCATCAAGCACAGTAAGGGCGCGCCACATGTTGGCGAAGATACCGATCGTATTCGTAAAGAATTTGGCATTTAGTTAAGTAGAGATGAGGAAGCCATGAAGAATCCCAATCCAGATCCCAAGGCGCGCTATGAAGTTCCGGTGTGGAATCAGGATGTAAAACTCTATGAGGATTACCAAGTAGGAGAGATCGACCGCTCACTGCGTCGAACCGTCTCTGAAGGTGAAGTAATGCTCTTTAATTCACTCGTACTCGACATGCATCCCTATGTCGGTGATGATATTTGGGCTCGCGAAGAGGGCCTCTTCAAGCGTCGCCTCGTGCCAGGTGCGATGGTCTTTAGTTATGGCTTAGGACTATTCGCCCATAACAACGTCAACACCTTTAGTTATGGCTACGACAAACTTCGTTTCATTAAGCCAACTTTTATCGGTGACACCATCTATGGCATGCGCACCCTCTTGGAGAAGACTCCCAAGTACGAAACGATGGGTCTATTCCGTGTGAGTTATGAAATTTTCCGTGCTGACAATGAAGAGTTAGTGCTCTATACCGAGCACTTGCAGACCGTTCTCTATCGCACCTCGCAAGCTGAGAACATCGCAGCAGAAGAGAAGGGCAAGTAAATGATCGACATATTCAAAGAGATTGCTGACAGCTGTCGGTTAGAAGTTCCAGCCGCTCAGAAGTTGCCGATTGCCATTATTGGCGCAGGTGGCATCGTTGATGGCGCGCACCTTCCGGCCTACAAGAAAGCCGGACTTGAAGTTGTCGGAATTACTGATGTCGACCTTGCTAAGGCAAGTGATGTCGCAGCGCGCCACGGAATTCCAAAAGTCTATAAAGATGTTGATGAACTACTCGCCGATTCCACTGCAAAGGTCATTGATATTGCGGTGCCATCGAGTGCCCAGCCAGAGATTTTCTTAAAAGTTGCCGTAGCCAAGCGCCACATTCTTGCGCAAAAACCAATGGCACCAACTGTTGCTGAAGGTATTGCGATGGCAGATGCCGTTGATAAGAATGGAATTATCGCTGGCGTAAATCAACAGTTGCGTTTTGAAGAGGGCGTTGCAGCTGCACATAAAATGGTGGAGCTTGGCTGGATTGGTGAGGTCACTAACTTTGCAATGACCGTGAATTTATCGACGCCGTGGGAGATGTGGCCTTGGGCGCAGAACATGCCACGGTTAGAAATTATGTTGC
>JBAXNY010000128.1:0-2934 GCA_037133535.1 Actinomycetes bacterium | reverse complement strand
AAGGTGTCATTGCAGCCAACCAGAATCACAAATGTCATTACTTGGTAAAGACCATTCTCTGGTTTTGCCAGAAGAATTAAGAAGCCAGAGAGAAATGGTAGGTAAATCAAAATCCATACCGTCGAAGTCGCAGAGTGAACAAAGCCATCTGGCCCACGCATTAAGAGATGAGTAAGAAGCAGTGGGATAGAAATCGCTGTTGATAGTGCCAAGCCTTCAATTCCACCAAACCAAGTGCTGATGAAGATTGCCGCGCCCGCTACTAGGAAATCAATTCGAGATAATTGCGAATCCTTCTGACTAAAGGCCCGCACCATTTCGCGAAGCCCAAGGCCCATTGCGATGTAGAGAAGTCCTGCGAAAATACCGCGTTGAAATGCGAGTGTGGCCCAAACTAAAACGACAAGCGAGAGACTGACTGCAATTGACGGTAGTAACTTTCTTCCGGCGCGACGATTAATAGCTTCATTGATTGAGTGAAGATCGGACACCGGAGGCTGGAACTCTCAGATTTCGAGAAGTTCGCTCTCCTTATGCTTGAGTAGATCATCGATCTTGGTGACGTGGTCGCCAGTGAGCTTCTCTAAATCTTTCTCACCGCGGGTGAGATCATCTTTACCGATCTTGCCATCCTTCTCTAACTTTTCCATGTTCTCTTTTGCGGCGCGACGAATGTTGCGGATCGAGATTTTTGAATCTTCGCCCTTAGTTTTCGCCATCTTGATAAATTCTTTACGACGCTCTTCGGTGAGCTGTGGGAAGGCAACGCGAATTACAACTCCATCATTTCCTGGATTCACACCTAAATCAGATTCGCGGATCGCCTTCTCAATGCTGGCCATCGCTCCTTTATCAAAGGGAGAGATGATTGCCATGCGCGCCTCTGGTACCTGGATCGATGCTAATTGAGACAGTGGCGTAAAAGTTCCGTAGTAATCAACCATAATCTTGTTGAAGAGCATGGGATTAGCACGACCGGTGCGGATAGCGCCAAAATCTTCCTTAGCTACATCGATGGCCTTATTCATCTTGCCATCGGCATCTTTGAGTGTGCTTGCTACATCAATCATGGTTCCCCCAATGTGTTGGTTGCCTACGCAACCAACGTTCCAATCGCTTCTCCGCGAACTGCTCGCGCAATATTTCCATTCTGTAAAAGATCAAAGACAACGATGGGAAGTTTATTTTCACGGCAGAGGCTAAAGGCTGCCGCATCTGCAACTGCAAGTGAGCGAGAGATAACTTCGTCGTAGGAGATCTTGTCGTAACGAGTTGCTTTGGGATCCTTCTTAGGATCAGCGCTATAAACACCATCGACACCACTCTTTGCCAGAAGGAGCGCTTCGGCACCAATTTCAAGTGCGCGCTGCGCGGCGACGGTATCGGTTGTGAAGAATGGCATTCCTGCACCTGCACCGAAAATGACAACCCGACCCTTTTCTAAGTGGCGCATGGCCCGACGCGGTACATAAGGCTCAGCGACTTGACCCATAGTGATTGCAGTCTGTACTCGGGTATCAACATTAATTTTCTCAAGGAAATCTTGGAGCGCCAGGCAATTCATCACTGTGCCGAGCATGCCCATGTAGTCGGCGCGAGCGCGATCCATGCCTAGCTCTTGGAGTTCTGCGCCGCGGAAGTAATTTCCACCGCCAACAACAATGGCAACTTGTACGCCAGTCTTCACAACATCACCGATTTGGCGGGCAACATCTTGGAGAACGAGTGGATCTACGCCAATTCCCTTTTCGCCGCCGAAAACTTCGCCAGAAAGTTTAAGGAGCACTCGCTTGTAAGTACCTCTGGTACCTGGCATGCGAGCGCTCCTTAACTCTTACTAATAACGATCAACTTACCTGACTCGCATTCTAGGCGAGCCCTTCCGATCGGTTACTGACCGACGCGGAAGCGCTGGAATGCAGTTACTGCAGTACCCGCTTCATCGAGAATCTGCTTAACCGTCTTCTTCGCATCCTTTGCGAAAGATTGTTCGATCAAACTGACATCTTTAACGAAGCCGGCAACGCGACCTTCAATGATCTTGGACATCGCAGCTTCAGGCTTGCCCTCTTCACGAGCAGTCTCCTCAGCAAGACGACGCTCATTCTCAATCACGTCGGCTGGAACTTGCTCACGGTTGAGGTACTTGGGTTCAAAGGCAGCGATGTGCTGGGCAATGTCTTTGCCAACCTCAGCCACTGCCTTGGTCAATTGCACAAGTACGCCTACTTGTGGTGGCAAGTCAGGGCTGGTGCGGTGGAGATAAATTCCCACTGGTGCGCCATCGAGCACGCTAATTCGGCGTACTTCAATCTTCTCGCCCAATGTGGCATTTGCTTCATCAACGAGTGCCTGCACTGTGCGACCAGGTGCAATTTCAGAGGCAAGGAAGGCATCGACTGTGTCGATCTTTGACTTAAGCAGATGTGCCAAGAGTTCATTACCAACTACTTGGAAGCGATCACCCTTTGCTACGAAGTCTGTTTCGCAATTAAGTTCGAGCATGACACCTAGGTCACCTTCGACCTTTGCAATAACTAGACCATTAGAAGTGGTGCGACCTTCGCGCTTAGTAACGCCTTTGAGTCCCTTTACGCGGATAATTTCTACCGCCTTCTGGAAATCACCTTCTGCTTCATCGAGCGCCTTTTTGCAGTCGAGCATGCCCGCTGCAGTTGCTTCGCGAAGTTTCTTTACATCTGCTGCTGTGTATGCCACTTATGCTCCTGGGGTCGGTGTTGCTGAATTAAGAATCTCTGCTTCTACTGCGGCGCTAACTGCTGCTGGAAGTTCACCTTCTGCCACAACTGGCTTAGTCTCTTCCTTAACAGCGGCCGAACGCGCTTGAAGCCCGGCGATAACTGCATCGGTGATGACGCGTGTGAGCAGACCGATCGAACGGATTGCATCGTCATTGCCTGGAATCTTGTAATC
>JBAXNY010000127.1:0-2999 GCA_037133535.1 Actinomycetes bacterium | reverse complement strand
AGCGTTGCATTGGTTTCACCATCGGTGACATACATACCAAAGCGTCCATCTTTAACAATAAGTGGACGAGATGTTGTTGGATCAACTCCTAATTCTTTCAGTGGTGGTTTTGCAACACCGCGACGTCGCTCTTTTGGTTTGGAGTAAATCTCAACTGCTTGATCCATAGTGAGTGAGAAGAGTTGGTCTTCACTCTCGAGTGTGCGCGAATCTGCACCGCGTTTTAGGTAAGGACCGTAGCGACCATTTTGCACAGTGATGTCTTCACCAGTTTGTGAATCGGTGCCAATCACGCGAGGCAGTGATAACAAGCGCAGTGCATCTTCATAAGTAATAGTGTCGAGTGTCATGGTGCTCAAAAGGGATGCAGTCTTTGGCTTTGGTGCATCTGCCTTCTTGCGCTTCTTCTTGGCACCCTCTGGCACAACTTCAACTGGAAATACTTCTGTGACATAAGGACCAAAGCGCCCTGACTTTGCGATGATCGGCAGATTAGTTGCGGGATCGATACCAAGTTCGCGCTCACCAGATGGTTGGGCAAGAATCTCAATGGCTTTGGCAAGAGTTAATTCATCTGGCGCCATTTCCTCTGGGATGTTGGCAAGTTTACGAGTATCGCCTTCACCTTGTTGCAGATAAGCACCGTAGCGGCCAACGCGAATTTGAATATCTTCACCGATGCGCATGGTGTTGACTTCGCGGGCATCGATTGCGCCGAGGTCTGCAGAGAGTTCATTAAGGCCTGGTTGACCATCGTGGCCATAGAAGAAATCGCGCAGCCAGGTAATGCGCTCAGCCTCACCGTTGGCGATCTTGTCGAGATCCTCTTCCATGCTGGCGGTGAATTCGTAATCCACTAATTTCGCAAAGTGCAGCTCTAGCAAGCCAGTAACAGAGAAGGCTAGGAAGGTCGGTACAAGTGCGCGGCCGCGCTTATAAACATAACCGCGATCTTGAATGGTTTGGATAATCGATGCGAATGTTGAAGGTCGGCCAATTCCTAATTCTTCTAACTTCTTTACAAGAGTTGGTTCGGTGTAGCGAGCAGGAGGCTTTGTGTCATGGCCTTCGCAGAGATATTCTGAAACTTTGATTGATTGACCAATTGTCATCGCCGGAAGACGGCGATCTTCACTCTCTTCATCGCTCTTCTCATCTGCAATGTCATCGTATGCAGCAAGAAAACCTGCAAAGGTGATTACCGAACCATTGGCGCGAAATACTGCAGCTTTCTTATCGCCAGTTGTGACATCGAAATCAACCCGCATCTGTAACTTCTTGGCATCACTCATCTGGGATGCAACGGTGCGCTTCCAAATCAGGTCATAGAGGGCAAACTCATCGCGCGATAACTCTGGTGCTAATTCACCAGGTGTACGGAAAGTGTCACCAGCAGGGCGAATCGCTTCGTGCGCCTCCTGTGCATTCTTAGATTTGCCTTCATAGAAACGTGGTGAGTCAGGAATGTGATCGGCGCCGTAGAGCGATTTTGCTGCATTGCGCGCGGCGGTAATTGCTTGTGCAGAGAGAGTTACCGAATCGGTACGCATGTAGGTGATGTATCCGTTTTCGTAGAGGCGTTGTGCAATACGCATTGTGATCTGCGCACCCCAACCTAAACGAGATCCCGCATCTTGTTGCATCGTGGAAGTTGTAAATGGTGGCTTTGGTCGCTCGGTGCGTGGAGACTCCTCCATCGACTTCACTTCAAGTGATTTACCTTTAAGTGAATCAACAAGGGAGCGTGCGCCAGTTTCATCGAGCAAGAGAATGTTGGCAAGTGATTTCTCTTTGACTGCGCCATCTGCGCCAAAGTCACTTGTTGCCGCTACTTTTTTACCATCGAGAGTGAGCAGGCGTGCAGTAAACCCAAGTTCGCAAGTGGCGTTGAGATCCCACCAGCTTGATGAAATAAAGGCCATGCGCTCGCGCTCTTTTTCAACGATCAAACGAGTGGCAACTGATTGCACACGTCCGGCCGAAATGCGCGGCATAACTTTCTTCCAAAGTACTGGAGATAAGCGATAGCCATACAAGCGATCTAATACGCGACGAGTTTCCTGCGCATCGATGAGGTGATAATCCAAATCGCGCGTTTCATTGACTGCCTTCTGAATCGCCTCTTTAGTAATTTCGTTAAAGACCATGCGCTTAATGGGAATCTTTGGCTGAAGCACTTCAACCAAGTGCCAGGCAATAGCTTCGCCTTCGCGATCTTCATCGGTTGCCAGAATTAATTCATCGGCACCTTTCATCAACTCTTTAAGTTCGGCAACTTTCGCCTTCTTATCGGGGTTGATGACATAGAGAGGTGCAAAATCTTCTTCGATGTTGACGCCCTCTTTGGCCCAGGCAATCTTTTTATATTCTTTAGGAATATCAGCGGCACGTTGTGGCAGATCGCGAATGTGGCCGACGCTAGCCTCGACGATGTATTCATCGCCGAGGTAGCCGCCAATTTTGCGTGCCTTCGCTGGTGATTCAACAATCACCAACTTCTTTAAGTCCGTACGTACCGCTTTAGCCAAAGGGGGAAGTCCTTCTCGCTAGTGGGTTTTAGTACTCAATCGACGTGGATTTACGGCGATTGTTTACTAATGAAGCGACGATGACTAGGAATGCAACGATTCCGATGAGAACTGTGATGGTTGTATGTCCACCCAGTGCCAAAGAAACAATTGCAGGTGTAATCAAGAGACCGACCAAGTTCATTACCTTGATCAATGGGTTGATTGCAGGACCGGCAGTATCTTTAAATGGATCGCCGACTGTGTCGCCGATGATGGTTGCAGCGTGAGCATCTGAGCCCTTACCGCCGTAATTGCCATCTTCCACCATCTTCTTCGCGTTATCCCAAGCACCGCCTGAGTTAGCAAGGAAGACAGCCATCAAAGTTCCGGTGCCGATAGAACCGGCGAGGTAAGCGCCAAGTGCGCCAACACCAAGACCGAAACCAACTGCGATCGGTGCCATAACAGCGAGCAGACCAGGTGTTGCAA
>JBAXNY010000126.1:0-3016 GCA_037133535.1 Actinomycetes bacterium | reverse complement strand
GCGAAATAAAGTTTTACCCACAGCTCTACACGCTCGTAAGTGCGTAATTGGCAGAGTTATCCACCGCTTTGCCCTACTTATCAACATGCTCACCCACAGGAATATGAGAGTTATACCCACCCCTGCGCACAGCGCTATGAGTGCGCCTCGCATCAACGCAGCGTAAGGCAATAACTTTAGCCCTGTAGAGAAGCGCTTATGTCAGTGCTCTCTGGGAAGGTGCTCTTGTGAGTATTGCAGAACTTCCCAACCGCTCTTCCCGCGGGAGTGAGAGCGAATTCGAACGCACTCCGCCACAAGATCTCATTGCAGAGCAGAGCGTTTTAGGTGGCATGTTATTAAGTAAAGATGCCATTGCAGATGCCATTGAAATTTTACGCGAACGCGATTTCTATCGACCAGCACACGAACTTATCTACGATGCAATTCTCGATCTCTATGGTCGCGGCGAACCAGCAGATGCAGTCACTGTCTCTGCCGAACTCACCAAGCGCGGTGACATTGCACGCGCAGGTGGTGCACCATATCTCCACACACTTATCTCATCAGTTCCTACTGCAGCTAATGCTGGCTACTACGCAAAGATTGTTCGCGAACATGCAATTATGCGCCGCTTAGTTGAAGCCGGTACAAAGATTGTGCAACTGGGTTACACCACTGAAGGTGAAGTCGATGATGCGGTCGATCAAGCACAGGCCGAAGTCTTTGCCGTAACCGAGCGACGAGCCAGCGAAGATTATGTACAGCTGAGCACTCTCTTGCCACAAGCACTCGATGAGATCGAAGCAATCTCTAAGGGCATCGGCGTCGAAGGTGTCATGACTGGATTTAGCGATCTCGATAAATTAACCAATGGTCTTCATCCCGGCAACATGATTGTTATTGCAGCACGTCCTGCCGTCGGTAAATCCACACTCGGTCTCGACATTGTGCGCCATGCATCGATTGAGAAGAAGATGACCTCAGTGATTTTCTCCCTTGAAATGAGTCGCTCCGAAATCACCATGCGTATGCTCTCTGCCGAATCACGTGTGGGTCTTAATCAGATTCGCTCTGGTTCACTCACTGATGAAGAGTGGTCACGTCTTGCTCGTCGTATGGGTGAAATCTCCGATGCACCGCTCTTTATCGATGATTCGCCCAACCTCTCCATGATGGAGATTCGCGCAAAGGCGCGTCGCCTTAAGCAGCGCCACGATCTCAAACTCGTTGTTATCGACTATCTCCAGCTGATGACTAGCGGAAAGCGCGTTGAGAATCGTCAGCAGGAAGTCTCTGATTTCTCACGCCAACTCAAACTTATGGCGAAGGAACTCAATGTTCCGGTTATCGCTATCTCACAGCTCAACCGTTCACCAGAACAGCGCTCCGATAAGAAGCCGATGCTCTCCGATCTTCGCGAATCTGGATCGATCGAGCAGGATGCTGACTTAGTTATCTTGATGCACCGTGAAGATATGTATGACAGTCAATCTCGGTTGGGTGAGGCAGATTTCATAGTGGCAAAGCATCGCAATGGACCTACTCGCACGATCACTGTTACTGCGCAACTTCACTTTGCCCGCTTTGTTGATATGCCAACTCACTCATCTGGCACAGACTTCTCCGAGCAGCGCGAAGGTTAATGCGCGGCGATGCGCGCCTTATCTGCATAATAAATTCCAGTTAATACAACTGCTGCGCCAAGTAATTGAATGAGAGTAAAACTCTCTTGCAACCAGGCAAATGCAAAGATTCCAGCAAAAATTGGTTCACTCATTCCAATCACGCTACTTGTTGATGCAGATAGCTCTTTAAGTCCAGAGAGGACTAAGAGATAAGGAACGATTGTTCCCATCACAATAATCCAGAGAATCAGAACCCAACCAGGAAGATATTTACCGGCGAAATTTCCCTGCAACTCAATGGATTGAGTCAAAATAGCAACTGGAAAATTCCAGAGCGGCTGCGTAATTGCCCAGAGAATTGCCGCAACACCTAAACCTAAAACAGTAAGTGCGCGAGGCTGACGATTGACTAATAATTTCTCGCCAACCAGGAAATACACAGCCAGAGCCAGTGCATCAACGATTGCCCAAATGACACCCCAACCATTGAGGGTTGCGCCCTTCCAGATCTGCGCAACGAGGGCTAATCCCAGAAGTGCCAGTGCAATAGCGCCCCACATCAGAGGCGGTACTTGCGCCTTTCGGACATAGCGAATCCAGAGCACGATCCAAATCGGAGCGGTAAATTCAATAATTAAAGCGATACTCACGTGAAGTAGTGAGATCGAGAGGAAGTAGAAGACCTGCACCGCGGCATAACCCACTGCGCCATAAAGCAGGAGGGCTGGAATTTCGCGCTTAGAAAATTTCAAAGATTGTCTAGCAGTGATGAAGACGATGCTTCCAAGAATAAGAAATGCGCCAATGCAGCGAATCTGGGTAAGGCGCCATGCACTTAATCCACCAGCTAAAACTAATTTGGCAATAACACCATTAAATGCGAAGAAAGTTGCGCCAGCAGTCGTGAGGATTTCACCCTTATGGCGAGTAAAGAAGGTGGATGACACCCCAGAAGGGTAGCGGAGTTAGAAGGCGCTTTCGGAGAGATTCATGATCTCACCATCGCCGACTTCGATGATCTTTCGATCAGAAGTAATGCGTGGCAGAACAGTGCTAACAAAGAATTTCGCCGCTGCAATTTTGCCAGTATAGAAATCTTTATCCTTAGCACTTGCTGTTGCTAATTTGCCCTCCGCAATAACGCCTTGACGAATCAGCAACCAGGCACAGATGATGTCGCCCACTGCCATAAGAAGACGTGTGGTGTTGAGACCTACCTTATAAATCTCTTCAGATTTTTCTTGGGAAGCCATGGCATGGCCAACTAGTGTGGCAATAATTGCGTTGAGATCGCCAAGTGATGTGAGCAATTGTGCTTTCTCATCACCGAGCGCTCCGCCAGATTCGGCAAAGGTTTGAATCTCTTTACCAAGTAAACCAATTGCACGACCGCCATCTTTCACAATTTT
>JBAXNY010000125.1:0-3040 GCA_037133535.1 Actinomycetes bacterium | reverse complement strand
TCTGTAGGTGAGATCGACCAACGTGGCCCTTGTGCTGTGTCTTCAATCAAAATTCCCAGTGCTGCTAGTCCATCGCGAATTGCGTCCGATGCAGCAAAATCTTTACGGTCGCGCGCAGCTTTACGTTGCTCTAGTGCAAGTGCAATAACTCCATCTAGCGCCTTATCATTCTTCTCGCTGCCGCCTTGCGCAAATGCTGAATCGAATGGATCGCAGCCCAAAATTGCGAGTGCGCCACGAATCTCACTTGCAGCGCTCTTGATCGACTTCTGATCTTGGCTAGTTATAGCGCTATTGCCCGCGCGAAGTGATTCAGAAATTAACGCTAATACTTCAGGCACTGCTAAATCATTATTAAATGCTGCAAGAACTGCGGGTGAAAGGCTTGGCTCAATCTCTTTACCAAGGATTGATTGCGCATTGTTAAGGAACCCTTCAATCCGGCGAAAAGCAGTTGCTGATTCTTGTAGCGCTTCATGTGAGAACTCCAACATCGAGCGGTAATGCGCACTTCCTAAATACCAGCGCAATTCAATACCGCGCACACTTTTGAGCAACTCTTTGACTTGCAAGGTGTTGCCAAGTGACTTACTCATCTTCTCGCCCGATGTTGTGACCCATGCGTTGTGCATCCAAATTTTCGCAAAGCCGTAACCGGCTGCCTCTGATTGTGCAATTTCATTTTCATGATGTGGAAAAATCAAATCAAGACCGCCACCATGAATATCAAAATCTGCCCCAAGATAGGCATGCGCCATTGCCGAACATTCCAGGTGCCAACCAGGACGGCCAGGTCCCCATGGTGTTGGCCATGATGGTTCGCCTGCCTTAGCGCCCTTCCACAGTGCAAAATCGCGCGGATCTTTCTTAAATTTCTCTTCTGCATCATCTGCTGGAAGTAAGTCATCTAATTTCTGACGCGAAAGTGTGAGATAGGAAGTCAGCTTTCGCACTTCTAAATAGACATCACCATTGCCTGGTGCATAAGCTGCGCCGCGTTCAATCAGTAGCGTCATCAATTCGATCATCTGTGTGATGTGCCCAGTTGCACGTGGTTCGTAGGTGGGTGGCAGAACATTGAGCGCGGAATAACTTGCAGCAAACTCGCGCTCATACTTCATGGCAAGTGCCCACCAAGGCATCTTCTCGATCTCACTCTTCTGCAAAATCTTGTCATCGATATCAGTGACGTTTCGAATGAAGGTCGTTTCAAAACCTGAATGATTTAACCAGCGGCGCAGAATGTCGAAATTCACGCCACTTCGAATGTGGCCAATGTGAGGAAAAGATTGGACTGTGGCGCCGCAGAGATAAATTGAGGCTCTACCGGCTTTCAGCGGCTTAAAGGGTTCGATGGTTCGCGAACGGGTGTTGTATAACTGCAGCGAACTCATGGCTTAAGTCTATCGGGCGTAAATCAAAGCCGATGCAATCGCCGCAATGCCTTCGCCGGCTCCAGTCAATCCCATGCCATCGGTTGTTGTTGCGCTGACTGAAACGGGGACTCCACCTAGAACCTTTGAAAGTGCGGCAATTACTTCTGCTCGACGGGTACCGATTTTTGGTCGATTTCCAATAATTTGAACGCAAACATTTGATAAAGCAAAACCTGCCGCACTTACTTTACTCAATGCTTCAGTAAGAAGCTTCTCACCACTTGCACCGGCATACTCAGGGCGATCAACCCCGAAATTACTTCCTAGATCACCTAATTGAGCTGCGGCAAAGAGTGCATCACAAATTGCATGAGCTGCCACATCACCATCAGAGTGTCCATCCATTCCGATTTCATTGGGCCAGAGCAATGTGCCAAGCCATAGCTGACGATCGGCACTTCCGAATTTATGCGCATCAACACCAATTCCCGTGAGAAGGGTCTTGCTGCCAGTGAGGAAATAAAGTGCCTGATGTAAATCATTTGGAGTTGTAATTTTTAGTGCACGCTCTTCACCACTTACAGTTTTCACTTTTACACCCATAGCTTCGACGAGGGCTGCATCATCTGTCGCTGTTGCACCATCTTTATGAGCAGCAAGCAGAGTTGCAAAAGAAAATCCTTGTGGTGTTTGTACCTTGGCAAGTGAGGAGCGATCAGGTGTTGATAGCACAAAACCATCGCTGGAAATAACTTTCACTGTGTCAACTTCTGGCAGAACTGGAATTACACATTTTTCGCCCGCCATCAATGCAGCCAGCACTGAGCGCGCTAAATCTGATGAGGCCAATGCGCGCGCTGCATCATGCACCAGAACAAATTCAGTCTCATGTAAAATTGCCTTGACTGCGATAGCAATGCTTTCACTGCGCGTCTTGCCGCCGGTGAGAACTGTGATGTCACTTCCCACTAAAGCTCGAATCTGATCTTCAAATCCAGCCGGTGCGGTAATGAAAATTTCATCGACAACTGGTGCGAGCGCAGCCACAGCATGTTCAATCAGTGTGCGATCAAGTAATTGAATGAGCGCCTTTGGAAAATCTGCGCCAAATCGTTCGCCGCTACCTGCTGCGGCGATGATGGCGGCGGTGCGCCCAGACATGGGAGGAGTTAGCTTGCCTTAGGAGGCAAGTACTTCATCAAGAATGACGGCAGCTTTTGTTTCGTCAGTGCGCTCAGCCAGAGCAAGTTCAGAAATTAGAATCTGCTTTGCCTTTGCCAACATACGCTTCTCGCCAGCTGAAAGACCGCGGTCGAGATCGCGACGATAAAGATCGCGAACAACTTCTGCCACCTTGATGACATCACCTGATGCAAGCTTCTCTAAATTTGCTTTGTAACGACGTGACCAGTTGGTTGGCTCTTCGGTGTATGGCTGGCGAAGTACGCCAAATACCCGATCGAGGCCGGCGCTATCAACAACATCGCGCACGCCTACAAGATCAACATTCTCTGCAGGTACGCGGACTGTGAGGTCGCCTTGGGCAACTTTAAGAACGAGGTAGGTCTTCTCTACACCCTTGATAACGCGGGTTTCGATATCTTCAATGAGTGCTGCTCCGTGATGGGGATAAACAACGGTTTCGCCGACCTTAAATGACATGT
>JBAXNY010000124.1:0-3065 GCA_037133535.1 Actinomycetes bacterium | reverse complement strand
GAGAATTCCTACGATGTCGCGGAAGCCACCTGTGGCCTCTTTCAACCGTATGGTCACTCGGCTACCAATGAGTTCAACCCCGATTTCACCAAATCCCATAGCGCCATCGTATTCTCATCAGAGTAAGTCAGATCGCTCATGATTAGAATGAGCTCCTGAGTTCACGTGAGTAGAAAGGCCCACCTAATGACCTATGTAATCGCCCAGCCCTGTGTCGATGTGAAAGATAAGTCCTGCATCGAGGAGTGCCCCGTTGATTGCATTTATGAAGGTGCGCGCATGCTCTACATCCAACCTGATGAGTGCGTGGATTGTGGTGCCTGCGAACCAGTCTGCCCAGTTGAAGCTATTTATTACGAAGATGATGTTCCTGGAGTATGGAAAGAATTTGGCAAGGCAAATACCGAATTCTTTATTGAAATTGGCTCTCCAGGTGGTGCAAGCAAAGTCGGTGCGACTGCAACTGATCATGCAATTGTGACTGCGCTGCCACCTCAAGCGAAGTAGTTCATCCTGAAACTGCCAGATTTCCCATGGGACCTTCTGGCCCCTTATGCCGAGCGCGCTCGCGCACATAAATCTGGTGCAATCGATTTGTCGCAAGGAACTCCAGTTGATCCCACTCCACAATTCATTCAGAAGGTATTAGCCGAGAGTGCAAATGCACCTGGTTATCCACTCACTGCAGGAACGCCAGAACTTCGCGAAGCAATCGCGCAATGGGCTCGGACCAAACTTGGTGCCAGCGGTGAGTTCGATGTACTACCGGTTATTGGTTCTAAAGAATTAGTTGCATGGCTTCCTACACTTCTCGAGAGCAAGAACGTCATTTATCCCGAAATTGCCTATCCCACTTACAAAGTTGGAGCGATCATCGCTGGTGCATCTCACAGCGCGGTAGCGATTGATCCAGCGACATGGCCCAAGGCAGATTTAGCGTGGCTTAATTCGCCATCAAATCCCACTGGGCGTGTGCATTCTGAGAGCGAACTAGCGAAAGTTCTTCAGTGGTCGCGAAGCACTGGATCCATTGTGGCAAGTGATGAGTGCTATTTAGAATTTGGATATTCGCAGCAACCTGTCTCGCTCCTTAAAGTTGCGGCTGGAGATAATAAGAATCTGATTGCAGTGCACTCACTCTCTAAGCGCTCCTCAATTGCCGGCTACCGCGCCGCATTTATCGTTGGCGATGCCGCGCTAATCTCTCGAATTCGAGAGATTCGCAAACATGCGGGAATGCTCATTCCACTGCCAGTGCAGAAAGCGATGGTTGCTGCTCTGGCAGATTCAGTCCACGTCGTCGAACAAGCAGCTCGCTACAACGCGCGACGTGATGCACTAGCGCCAGCACTTGCGCAATGCGGCTTTGAAATTTCTGATTCAGGTGCCGGTCTTTATATTTGGTGTACTCGCAATGAATCGGATTGGGATTCAGTAAGTTGGCTGGCAGATCGTGGAATTATCGCCACGCCAGGCTCCTTTTATGGCGAATTGGGAAGCAGACATATCCGCGTTGCACTGACTGCAACCGATGCCAAGATTGCTGATGCAGTAGAACGGCTGAAGTAGTGACAAAGGCGATTTTGCTCGTTGGTGGATTTGGAACTCGGCTCAAGCCTTTAACTAATACCGTTCCAAAACCGATGTTGCCTCTTGCAGGATTGCCAGTCACTGAGCATCAAATTATCGCCGCCCGCAATGCGGGTATTACTGAATTGGTACTTGCCACCGCTTATCTCTCGGAAGTATTCACGCCTTACTTTGGCGATGGATCGCACTGGGGTATGAAATTGAGCTATGCCATTGAGAAAGAACCGATGGGTACAGGCGGTGCGATTAGAAATGCCTTTGATTCATTTGCCTGCGTTGGCGAGAATGAAAAGATTGTGATCTTCAATGGCGATGTTATTTCTTCCCATAATTTAGCTAAGCAGCTTGAATTTCACGAAGCAAAAGGCGCAGGCGTTACCCTCCACTTGGTAGAAGTAGCTGATGCGAGAAAATTTGGTTGCGTGCCGATCGATAGCGATGGGCGAGTACTGGATTTCTTGGAGAAAATGGATAAACCAATTTCTAATGTGATCAATGCTGGCTGTTATGTATTCTCTGCATCAGTTATTAAGAGTATCCCGCAGAACCAAGTGGTAAGCGTAGAGCGAGAGACTTTTCCAGGGTTATTACGCGATGGCGTAAAGATTTATGGATTTTTAGATAACTCCTACTGGCTCGATGTAGGAACACCCGAGGCGCTCATTAAAGGCTCGCGTGACATCGTTACAGGTGTAGCAAATAGCTCAGCACTCGATGGAGTCCCCACATCAGCGCGCACATCGCAGGCAATTGCACTGAGGGATTGCGAAATTGGTGAAGGTGTGCAGTTAATCGAGGGCACAGCGCTCGGCAAACGAGTGCGGGTTGGCGCAGGCGCTCGAGTAAGTGCATCCATTATTTGTGATGGCGTTTCAATCGGAGCCGGAACAACTATCGATCAATGCTTTATTGCTGCAGGAACAAGAATTGAAGAAAATCGCGAATATTTTCGGGTATTTATCGACAAAAACGGTGAAATTCCCTTAATTTTCTCCGCCTAACGGCTAATTAGGTGCTTCAGATCCACCTCTTGGACTTGACTTAATCGGATTACACGCGTGTAATTCACCTAAGCGCGCACTGACAGGTGCGACGAATAGGAGTCACAGCAATGTCTGACATACGCGATCATGGACCTAGCGTCCAACTCCCCGATGGCCAAACAATTGAACTTTCCTGGCAAGAGCGCGCACTCTGCGCCCAGACCGATCCAGAAGCTTTCTTCCCTGAGAAGGGCGGTTCTACTCGTGAAGCAAAGCGGGTATGCATGTCCTGTGATGTTCGCTCCGAATGCCTTGAATATGCCTTGGCGCATGACGAGCGCTTCGGTATCTGGGGCGGTCTCTCAGAGCGTGAGCGTCGTCGCCTCAAGCGTCGTTCGGCCTAATACTCATTTCATTTCTTCACTTGTGCAATTCGCACAAGTTGAATGTGCAGGTGCATCAATGATTTCTGTGATGGTGTGATGTGGCAGA
>JBAXNY010000123.1:0-3112 GCA_037133535.1 Actinomycetes bacterium | reverse complement strand
GAGCAAGCGCTGGCCATCTGGCTTTGCTTGATCGAGGATCTCTTTCACAACTGGGAGAAAGCCCATATCAGCCATTTGATCGGCCTCATCGAGCACAGTGATTTCAAGGTTATCGAGTTGAACTTCGCCGCGATTGAGCAGATCAATCAAGCGGCCAGGAGTTGCAACAAGAATTGCTGTCGCCTTGCGCATTGCAGTGATCTGCTTGGCATAAGACATTCCGCCGGCGATCACGATTGATTCGTGGCGCACAGCGCGTGCAAGCGGTGTCAATACTTCATCAATTTGCTGTGCAAGTTCGCGGGTAGGAGTCAGGATCAAAGCAAGTGGCTTATGTGGCTTTGCTTGCTTGCCCTTGAGATTAGTGACAAGTGCTAAACCAAATGCAAGTGTCTTACCGCTACCAGTTTGGCCGCGACCGAGAATATCTCGACCGGCAAGTGCATCGGGAAGTGTGGCGCTTTGAATTGGGAATGGCGCCTTGATTCCTTGGCCAGTCAGAACTTGAATCAATTCATCTGGAATACCGAGCTCGCTCCATGATTTTGTTGGGGCATCAGCTGCGATAACTTCATTAGCGATGTATGTGTCATCTGCGCCAAAGTCTTGAATCTCTTGGTGGCGTGGTGACTTATGGAATGGCTTATCGGCGCGTGGTGCTTGACGCTCGTCGCGGCCATAGGCAGCAGACTTTGGCTTGCGGCCAGGAACGTACTTCTCGCGCTTGCGTGGTTCGAAATTTGGGCGTTCATCTTTTTTACGTGGTTCGAAGTTAGAGCGCTCATCCTTCTTACGTGGCTCGAAACTTTTTGGTCGCTCATCGCGTTTGCGGGATTCAAAATTAGGACGTTCATCGCGCGCGCGTGGATCGACATTTGGTCGAGTATCGCGCTGTGGTGCATTTCGATTAGGGCGCTTGGTAGCTGCAGTTGGTGCAGATTTCGCTGTGCCATCTTGGGTACGAGTTGCAGCGAATCGTTTGGCGCGCTCAATGGAGCGGGCATCGCGCTTAGCGCTTTTGCGCGGAGCAGCAGTTTTTTTGGCGCCCTTTGCAGGCGCAGCGGAACGAGAGCGTGGTTGAGTAGACATAAATGTGCGAACCAATCAAGTGAGACAAGCGTGTCTCGGTGTGATTGGGCGCTGCGCGCAATGCGCTGGCCAAGCAGGTGGTGATAAGACTCGCAAGTAAGCGCTAGGCGCTTTGGGGGAAGTGCATCCGCTTCGGTCGAAGCGACTGAGGGAAGTGTATCGGAGAATTTCGCGCGCAATTACCACGGTAGAAAAGAGCTATTTCTTAGGCTTCTTCTTCAACTTCTCATCTGCCTCTTTATTGAGTGCGGCAAAATCTGGTGTGGGGATTGAGATCTTTGGTGCATCACCTTGCATAAATTTGCGCCACATATAAATTGCAATGCCGCCGAAGAATGGCCACTCAAATGCATAAACCCAGGCTCGCCAATGGCCCTCATGTGCGCGACCAAATTCAAACCAGCCGGCCCAGAGACAGAGTGGAAAGACAGTGAGCATGGTTCCGGTGAGAAATATTTTCTGCTTCTGCGAGATTGGTTTTTCTTGCTCGTTACTCATTACCCAATCGGGGGCTTGAAACTCTTCATTGTTTTTCATGCGCGTGCCTCGCGAGCAATCTCAGCATCTACTTCAACAGAACGTCGCACCTCTGATTTATACCAGTGCGATACCGCTAGTGCGATCCAACAGGCATCGATAATCATTGCGCCAGACCACATAATCGAACCACCGCGACGTTGGTCGTTGATCTCATACATGTCGCTATAGAGCGAGCTCTGGCTGACGTAGATGAAGAAGCCAGTTAGCGTTTCTGGAACCATCATCAGAAAGAGTGAGATCACAGCTATTGCGGGTGAGACGCGACGATTGACCAGGTTGCGATCAAGGAGGTTGAAATAGAAGAGGTAGGGAAGTGCGACATAGAGTGGAATTTCGATAAGGGAGTGGGCCCAGGGGTTCATCATTAAGAAGTTATGTGGGGCAGGAAGATGCACGCCGATCATGAGTGCGGCATAGGTAAACCAACTCAGATGTGTTTGGGTAAGAAGTTGGAAGAGTTTGTTGGTGGGATGAAAAGTTGCAGGTGTAGCAAGAACTAGGAGTGGTCCAGTGATCATCATTAAAGTGATGTGCTGAATCATGTGAAAGGTAAAGATTTCCGATGAGCGAGTTCCAATTGGCGTAAGTACAACTGCAGGAATAGATGCGAGTCCAACTAGTAAGAAAATCCGTTGTTTCACGCTCATCATAATTAAGGCTAGCCCTCACCCGCATAAATAACTATGAGTTAATAGCATTCCTGAGAGTTTTACTCTTCCGTTATCCAGATCACAGGCGTACCCTGAGAAATAGTTAAGTAAGTCGACCCCAACCGACCGAAGGGCACCCTTATGAATAAGCGGTTATTTGCCGCGCTCGCCACTGTCATTTTAGGTGTCGGCCTCATCTCAGGAATTGCAACTTATGTTGCAGCGGCTAAGAATGATTCTGGAATCACGTTGGCAACAGCTGATGGAACATTTACAACGCCAGATGGCAAGTCGCTGCCGCATTACACATTGAAATTAAATACCTATCCCGATAGCAAGTTCGGTGGTCAACACGGCGCAGGGGGCGGCGCTCATCCTGAGTGGATTAGTTATGGACTAGCTGGGCCAAATGGCGAAATTCTAAGTGATGCAAAGACTGGAACTAATTTTCAAGTTCCGCCGCACTCTGCGATCACGATCACGATTTGGCAGTACGACTCCGGCGGCACACTTAATAATGATTTTTTCTCGCATGTTCGCGGAACAGTTGGAGACACAGCGAAGTTTGTCCTGTCTTACGACACCAAAACCCACGCCAATGTCACACCCGAGGTTGAAATCAATGGCATTCCAACTGATGAAGTTGGCCACACATTCACGATTCATGGAATGGCAAATCTCAACGATCCATTCTTTGTCAATGTGCCACTGCACGTTGCCAACGACGATGAAGTCACCAAGGCTGGTGATGCTGGTGGCTATACCCAACATCCGACTAAAACCACATTCACCATAATTACCGGCGGTGAAGGTGAGTATGTGTGGAATTGTGA
>JBAXNY010000122.1:0-3114 GCA_037133535.1 Actinomycetes bacterium | reverse complement strand
CCGCCATCAACTTCAAGGGCGGTGCCAGTAGTGGATGCCTGAAGCGGGCTTGCTAGATAGCAAACTGCACGAGCAATTTCACTTGGATCTACTAGGCGCCCCATTGGCTGGCGAGCCTCTAGCGCTGCTTTTTCCGCTACAGGATCGGCTGCTTGCTGGAGTAAGCGATTAACCCAAGGAGTATTAGCAGTTGCTGGGTTGACGCAATTAACGCGAATGTTCTCTTTTACATAATCGGCAGCCATTGCTTTAGTGAGTGCCAAAATTGCACCCTTGCTAGCGCTATAGGCTGCGCGCTTCACAATTCCTGCAGTTGCAGCAATTGAACAAATGTTAGTGATCGATGCGCTCTTGCTCTTACGAAGAAGTGGCATTGCGGCGGCAGAAACGCGGCTTGTTCCGAAGACGTTGATGTTAAAGATCTTCATCCACTCTTCAGTCTTAGTATCTTCAATAGTTCCGATACCACCGATTGCCGCATTGTTGACGAGCACATCGATGACTGTGGTCTCCTTGGCGATTTGCGCGAAAGCCTTCTCGACCGCAGCATCATCGGCAATGTCGCAGGCAATAAATGATGCAACACCTGTCATTTCACCTTCTGCTAAATCAAGTCCATAAACTTTTGCCGCACCCTGGGCGATGAGAAGCTTGGAAATTTCGAGTCCAATGCCAGAACCTGCACCAGTGACAACGGCTGTTAATCCCTTGAAGTCGCTACTCATTTTTTATTTGCCTTCTTCCAATAGTTTCCAGTGGGAAATTCGTACTCATCTATCGTGCTCTGATGCATTTCGGCACCGGCGCCTGGTTCGGTAGGTGCTAAATAATAGCCACCCTGAACTTGAGTTGGCACCTTGAAGTGTTCATGTAGGTGATCTACATACTCAACGACGCGATCTTTATGGTGGCCGGTGACTGCAACTGCATCAAACATTGCTAAATGTTGAGCCATCTCACACAGACCCACGCCACCTGCGTGAGGGCAGACTGGAATTCCAAATTTGGCGGCAAGGAGAATGTTGGCCAAGTTTTCATTGACACCTGCCGCGCGACTGGCATCGATCTGCATCACTGAGATTGCATTAGCTTGCAGAAGTTGCTTGAAGATGACGCGATTGCTCGCCATTTCGCCAGTTGCAACGCGAGTAGGCGCTACGCCAGCGGCGATTTTTGCATGACCTAAAACATCTTCTGGATGGGTTGGTTCTTCAATCCAGCTGAGATTAAAGGGAGCTAGGGCATTTACCCATTCAATTGCTTGGTCGACATCCCACACCTGATTGGCATCGATTGCAATCGGGAAATCTGGTCCTACGAGTTCGCGAATTTTTGTCAGACGTCGTTGGTCATCTGCCAAAGACTTGCCGCACTTATATTTCACAAAGCCAAATCCCAGTTCGATCGCCTCTTGTGTGAGTGCCAACATCTTCTCATCGCTATAGCCAAGCCAGCCTGGCGTGGTCGTATATGCAGGAACTCCTACTTCACGCAGCTTCGCCTCATTGGCACCCTTTGAACCCTCACTCTTCTTTAAAAGTGCAAGTGCTTCAGCAGGGGAGAGCGCATCGCTGATGTAGCGAAAATCAATTGCAGCAACAATTTCCTCTGGTGTGAGATCTGAGAGTAATTTCCAGAGCGGAACTTTTCGCTCTTTCGCAAAGAGATCCCAGAGCGCAGTGAGTACCGCGCCGGCACCCATGTGAAATACACCAGTGTCTGGGCCAAGCCAACGCAATTGTGAATCACTGCTCAACTCATGAGCGATCGCCCCAATATTCTTAAAGCAATCCTGGAGGTCACGACCGACAATAGTTTCGGCCAAAGTTGCAATTGCTTTGATCTGAAGCTCATTGCCTCGACCAATTGTAAATACAAAAGATGTACCAATCAGAGTTGGGTCATCAGTATGCAATCGCAGATAGGCAGCGGAGTAATCTGGATCGGCATTCATTGCATCCGACCCATCGAGCATGGTCGAAGTAGGGAAGCGAACGTCGATCGCTTCAGCGCGAGTGATCTTCGGCATTACTTCAGGTACTTCTCAAGCCCCTTAGGTGTGCCGCTCTCTTGCCATGAACCTTCATAGCCCACACCTGGATTCTTCGGTGCATGAACCAGACCGTTCTTATCCACCATTGGCTCGCGCTTGATTGGGTTCCCAAATACGAGTGATTCGTAATAAGTATTGTTCTTGATCGCCATGCAGAGATGGGCGCTTTCTAAGCCATATCCGTGCACTTCAGCGCGTAGGTGATAGGCATCAGCTAAGTGAGCAATACGCATGGCGCCAGTGAAACCGCCGCGAAGGAAGGTGCTGGTGCGAAGTGCGGAAGCAACACCACTTGCGGCAAAGTCGCCAGCGCTCATGTGTGCACCATCTGTAACTTCACCAAGGAGCAATGGAATACGAACTCGCTCGCCAAGCCACTTGTAGGCAGTGACACTGAACTCACGCATTGGCTCTTCATACCAAAGGAAGCCGGCATCATGAAGGGCATTTCCCAAATAAACCGCATCCATCAAATCAAAACCAGCAGACCCGTCATACATCAGCGGCACATCTGGTCCTACATGCTCGCGCAATTTCTGACCAAGAAGTGCATCCTTGCGCGCATCACCAAATGCATGCAATTTGATTGCGGGATAGCCAAGTTCAAGACATTGTGTTGCGACATCAAGAAACTCTGGGATGTCTTTGAAAGTTACAGTTGATGCGTAAGCTTGAATTGATTCGCGATATCCACCGAGTAACTTCCAGATTGGAAGTCCGGCTTGCTTTCCAGCAATGTCCCAGAGCGCTACATCGACAACGTGTGCCAAGTTGGGTGCGAAACGTTCGATCCGGTCGAGCTCCCATGCGCGCTCCCAGAGGTATTCGCGATTGAGTGGGTCTTGTCCAATTAATTCATCGCGGAAGCGACGGTCTACATAATCTTTGAGAATAATTCCGCGCCCTGCATTAGCAAAACCGGTAATGCCTTCATCGGTTTCGATTACTAACCAACCAGAGATGCCTGGACCATCCGAGCCTGGAACGCCTTTGCGCCAGACGAAAGCGGGAGAAAATGCGGGACGATCAACTAAGACAACCTCAACGTTGGTGATTTTCAT
>JBAXNY010000121.1:0-3180 GCA_037133535.1 Actinomycetes bacterium | reverse complement strand
TCATTACCTTGTGGTGGTTGAGAAATCTTTATGTTGGATGCAATTACTGACTTGCTTTGAGTTGTAGGCATCACTGAGTTCGCTGCGACAACAGGTGCAACAGATGTTTGTGAAATAACTGGTGAGTCTGCATTTGCAGCTGACTCTTGATGGAGATTGGCATAAGCAACGCCAGTAAGTACAACAACTAAAGGAAAGAGAAGGAGCGTTACTTTCGCGCTCTTCTTCAACCGACTAGGAGTCGCTGCTTTATCTTCATCGGCGAGTGCGAACCATTCAGGCTTCTGATTTTGCTCGTTCATCGAGGAACCTCCCATTAGGCCTACTTGAAGTACTTAAGAGGAAACATAGGTGCTCTATCTGTGAGGCAACTGGGAAGAATCCACAGGCTTGCTGAGTAATCTAGCCAAGTGAGCGCGCTGCGGGGATATATCGACTTAATGAAGTTGCGAGTTGTCGAACTTCTGCTCGTAACCACCTTGCCCGCAATGGTTTTAGCGCAGCAAGGCTTGCCAAAAATTGGATTAACCATTGCCACTCTACTTGGTGGCACTTTGGCTGCAGGTTCTGCAAATGCATTTAACATGATTATTGAAGCTGACATAGATAAATTGATGGCTCGCACCGCTAAGCGGCCGCTTGTCACTGGCGTAATTTCTAAGCGGAACGCGATTATTTTTGCCGCATTTGTTGGCGCGCTTTCACTATTAATATTCTGGGTATTTACAACTGCGCTAGCCACGAGTCTGGCGCTAGTAGCAATCCTCTTTTACGTCATTGTTTACACCGTTGGATTAAAGCGGCGAACTGATCAGAATATTGTCTGGGGTGGTGCGGCAGGTTGTATGCCCGCCCTCATTGGCTGGGCCGCGGTGACAAATTCACTTGCACTGACCCCAGTTCTATTCTTCTTTGTAATCTTTTTCTGGACACCGCCACATTTTTGGGCACTTGCAATTCGCTACAAAGATGATTATTCAAAGGCTGGAATTCCTATGTTGCCAGTTGTAGCAACTCGCGGAAAAGTTCGTATCCAGATGTGGATTCATACCGTTTCGATGGTAGTCACATCGCTACTTCTGATTTATCACGCAAAACTTCCAATGTGGTCATTTTTAATAACGCTAGTACTTGGTCTGGTATTTACTACCCAACTTTTCGCACTTAAGGATGGGGCTGAGAATTACGACAAGGTCGCCGTAAAGATCTTCCAGTGGTCGATTACTTACTTAAGTTTATTTTCATTACTTCTTATTGCAGGTCAATTAGCGCTTTAGTGCTTGGCCCAAATCCTTAATTAAGTCATCAACATGTTCTAATCCAACCGAAATTCGTACTGTTGAATCGGTAATTCCCATGGCAGCTTGAACTTCTGGTGCCAGGCGGCGATGTGTAGTTGAGGCTGGATGAGTCGCAAGTGATTTGCTATCGCCGAGGTTGTTGGAGATGTCCATAATTCGCAGGTTATCCAGCAGCTCAAATGCCTTGGCTTTCCCACCTTTTACATTAAGCCCAATGATTGATCCGCCACCGCTCATCTGCTTCTGTGCAGTAGCAAAGTCAGGATGTGACTTTAAGCCGGGATAGCGCACAAGTTCTATAGATGAATGTGACTCAAGAAATTCTGCAATCTTTTGAGTGGATGCGTTCATTTCATTAACTCGTAACGTCATTGTCTCAAGTGACTTAACAAGAACCCAGGCATTAAATGCACTTAATGCAGGTCCAGTGTGGCGAATAAATGGGAGCAATGACTCCTGGAAATAATTGAAATCACCCAGAATCGCACCAGCGAGCACTCGGCCTTGGCCATCTATGTGTTTAGTCGCTGAATACATAACAATATCTGCACCGTGCTTGAGCGGTTGTTGCAGCACGGGCGAAGCCACGGCGTTATCAACAATTACCTTTGCACCAACTTTATGTGCCAAATCACTCACCATTTGAATGTCTACGATTTCAAGAAGTGGATTGCTTGGCGTTTCAATAAATACCGCCTTGGTTGGACGGCTCAGCGCTGCGCTCCAAACATCTTTTTTGTTACCGGCAACTAGCTCAACTTCAACGCCCCACTTAGGAAGAATCTCAGTAAGAACAACATGGCATGAGCTAAACATGGCTGCACTTGCTACAACTCGATCACCGGCAGATACCAAGCAGGCAAGTGAGGCAAACATTGCGGACATGCCAGATCCAGTTGCTAAGCAGAGCTCGGCACCTTCAATTGCAGCAAGACGTTTTTCGAACATTGCAATTGTGGGATTTGCAAAGCGACTATAAACAAAGTGATCGGTCTCATCGGTAAATGCATCGGCTGCTTCTTGTGCACTCGTATAAGTGAAGCCACTAGAGAGATAGAGCGCCTCGGAGGTTTCACCAAAGCCACTGCGTGCAAGACCTGCGCGCACTGCATCAGTTTGTGGTTGCACCTTCCAATCGGGATCAGGTCGATCCGACGTTGGTTGGTAACCCCATGGTCGCTTCGTCATTTGCTAAGTGTAACTATCAGCCAATCCTCAGCGGAACGCATTGAATAGGGGCATTTACGCTCAGATAACTGGGCTATGGTGGCTTCATGAGTGCGCCAGCAATTTCAGTTACAGACTTAACTAAAAAGTACGGCGAACGCAATGCGCTCTCTCATGCAAACTTTGAAGTTCCACTTGGCACAGTCTGTGGTTTCGTGGGTCCAAATGGTTCCGGTAAGACCACGACTATCCGCATGCTCCTAGGTTTGATTTCACCCACGGGTGGAACTGGCACAGTTCTTGGCGAACCCATTCAACATCCCGAGCGTTATCTTGATCGCGTTGGGGCAATGATTGAAGGACCAGCTTTTTATCCCGCACTCAGTGGCAGTGAGAATCTCCGGGTTCTTGCAACCCTCGGTGGATTCCCGCAAGAGCGAGTTGGCCAATTACTAGAGCGAGTTGGTTTAGCCGATCGAGGACAATCAAAATACAAAACGTACTCCTTGGGTATGAAACAGCGGTTAGGAATTGCTGCCGCACTTCTTCCAAATCCCCAACTACTTATTCTCGATGAACCAACAAATGGATTAGATCCATCTGGCATTCAAGAGATTCGCGATTTACTGCGCTCGCTGGCACATGAAGGAACAACCGTCTTTGTTTCTTCACATTTACTTTCAGAGATTGAAGCAATCAGTGATTCACTTGT
>JBAXNY010000120.1:0-3243 GCA_037133535.1 Actinomycetes bacterium | reverse complement strand
GGATAGGACTTAGTGCAGGAGTTTATGCCCTCAGGGAATAAATCGCCACGCATTTACGCGTTGAGATTTGTCATGACGTGCTTGATGCGGGTGTAATCCTCAAAGCCGTAACTAGAAAGATCTTTGCCATATCCAGACCTTTTAAACCCACCATGAGGCATTTCGGCAACGATGGGAATATGGGTATTAATCCAGACGCAACCAAAGTCAAAGGCCTTAGCTAAGCGCATTGCGCGACCGTGATCTCGAGTCCACACGCTCGATGCAAGGCCATAATCGACCCCATTTGCTAGGGCAATCGCCTCTTCTTCTGTGGTGAATTTCTGGATGGTAATGACTGGACCAAAAATCTCGTTCTGGATCATCTCGTCATCTTGCTTGAGGTCGGCAACGATTGTGGGAGGGAAGAAGAACCCTGGTTGGTTGAGAGCTTTTCCGCCTGCCATGACCCTGGCATGTGATGGAGCGCGATCGAGGAATCCGGCAACGCGAGCCAACTGGTTGGCGTTGTTGACTGGTCCAAAGAGCACATCCTCATCAGGAGCTCCTACAGCAATCTTGTTAGCAGCCTGATCGCTCAAGAGAGCAACCATCTGATCGTAAGCGCCAGCTTGAACGAGAACGCGAGTCGCAGCAGTGCAATCTTGACCAGCATTGAAAAATCCCGCGATAGCAATTGCCTCAGCTGCGGCTTCAAGATCTGCATCATCAAATACAACAACGGGCGCTTTACCACCTAGTTCAAGGTGCACTCGCTTAAGTTGTTTTGCAGCTGAACCAGCAACTTCCATTCCTGCGCGGACTGATCCGGTGATCGACACCATGGCGGGAGTTTTATGTTCAACAAGTGCACGACCTGTATCGCGTTCTCCGCAGACAATATTGATGACGCCTGCCGGAAGAAATTCTGACATCACTTTGCCCATGAAAATTGTTGATGCAGGTGTCGTATCACTTGGCTTTAAAACAACTGTATTACCTGCAGCAATTGCTGGTGCCCATTTCCAGACCGCCATCATCATCGGATAGTTCCAGGGAGTTACTTGCGCGCAGACACCGATAGGTTCGCGACGGATAAAGGAGGTCATCCCATGCATATACTCGCCAGCAGATTTTCCTTCAAGATTTCGTGCAGCCCCTGCAAAGAAACGAATCTGATCAATCATTGGTGGAATTTCCTCAGAAGTTGTAATACTCAATGGCTTGCCCGTGTTACGCGATTCGATTGCAACAATTTCATCAGCACGCGATTCAAGAGCATCTGCAATCTTTAAGAGAGCTCGTTGACGCTCACTAGGAGTTGAATCTCTCCAGCCGACAAAAGCGGCAGCAGCCGATGACATTGCTGCATCAACATCTGCAGAGTTGGAGTTGGGAGCTTGCGCATAAACCTCGCCCGTTGCCGGATTTGTGATCGGAGTAGTTGCCCCTGATGTGCTGGGTACTTCAACTCCATTGATGAGGTTGGAAAGCTGCTCCATGTGAAAGCTCCTAAATCTAAAGTGGACCGATGGCGAAGGTGAGCGTACGCCTAGATGAGCGTGATTGGATAGGCTATCTGCGGATTTGCCCATTATTTGCCAATTTTGGTGCGGATATCGTCGTGAACACGCCCAAATACTACGAATTCCTTTGCTTTTACATGGAAGGTAAGGCAGAGTGTCGGGGTGGCTACCAAACATAAACAGCTCCTCGATGACACCTCCAAGGCGATCATCGAGCAATTGCAGATCGATGGGCGCAAGCCCTATGCGGCAATTGGCTTAGCTGTAGGACTTTCTGAAGCGGCTGTGCGCCAGCGCATCGCCAAGCTTATTGAGTCTGGAGTCATGCAAGTGGTTGCCATCACCGATCCCCTCACTGTGGGTTCGTATCGCATGGCAATGGTCGGAATCAAAGTTGAAGGCGATCTCACCGCAGTTGCAGATCAGCTCGCACACTATAAAGAAGTCGACTATGTCCTTGTGACATCTGGAGGCTTTGATGTGATGTGCGAAGTTATTTGTAATGACGATGAACATCTTCTCGAACTTTTACAACGCATCCGCGCGATTCCGCAAGTACGAAGCACCGAAAGCTTTATCTACCTAAAGTTGCGCAAGCAGCTTTATAACTGGGGAACCTAAAATGTCAGCGACGACAACCACCTTCGACAATGTCCAGCAATTTGACTCCGATCTTGAGAGCAATTGGTCCAACCGCGCTAAGAAAAATCTTTGGATGCATTTTTCACGAATGGGCGCATACGAAGATGGCGGTTCAATACCGATAATCGTTAAAGGTCAAGGCCCTTATATTTACGATGATCGAGGCAAGAAATATCTCGATGGAATCTCCTCGCTATTCGCCGTACAAATTGGACACGGTCGAACCGAGATGGCTGAGGCTTATGCAAAACAAGTTTCAGATATCGCATACTTCCCAGTGTGGTCATACGCTAATCCGCGCAATATCGAATTAGCTGAGAAGTTAACTTCCCTGACCCCTGGCGATCTCAATCACGTCTTCTTCACCTCTGCCGGCGGCGAAGCAGTTGAAACTGCGGCGAAATTAATCAAGCAGTACTTCAAAATCACTGGACAACCACTCAAGCATAAAATCATTAGCCGCCACGTTGCCTATCACGGCACCACACAAGGGGCCTTATCCATCACCGGCATCCCTGCCGCGAAGCAATATTTTGAACCCCTTATCGCTGGTCATCACAAAGTCCCTAACACCAACTTTTATCGAGCTCCACTCAATCATCGTGATTCTTTTGAAGAATTCGGGCAGTGGGCTGCCAATCGCATTGAAGAAGCAATTTTGTTTGAAGGTGCTGAAACAGTTGCGGCCGTTTTCGTTGAGCCGGTGCAAAACTCGGGTGGATGCTTTGCTCCCCCAGCAGGTTATCTGCAACGAGTACGCGAAATTTGCGATCAATACGATGTCATCATGGTCTGCGATGAAACCATCAACGGCTTTGGACGAATCGGCGAATTCTTCGCTTCAAACCGTTACGGAGTAATCCCTGACATCATCACTTGCGGCAAGGGAATGACATCTGGTTACTTCCCTATGGGCGCAATGATTGCCAATGAACGTCTCTACGAACCTTTCCGAAAAGGAACGATGAGTTTCCTTCATGGCTTCACCTTTGGTGGTCATCCAGCGGGCGCTGCAGTAGCGCTCAAGAATATCGAGATTTTGCAGCGTGAAGGAATTAATCAGCATGTTCGAGATAACGAAGCTGCCTTCAAATCT
>JBAXNY010000119.1:0-3283 GCA_037133535.1 Actinomycetes bacterium | reverse complement strand
TGGCGAGGTGGTGGACAAGAAGTTGCCCACTCCAAAGATGAGCCGTAACCCCATGGATCATCAACGCCAACAAGTGGAGACTTGCGAGTGATCCATACATTGATTGCAAATGGAATCATCGAGAGTGCCAATAAGAATGAACCGATTGTAGAAACGGTATTCATAAAGGTAAATCCATCGGTTGCTAAGTAATCTGCGTAGCGGCGTGGGAAGCCCTTGATACCGAGCCAATGTTGGATGAGGAATGTTAAGTGGAAACCAAAGAAGAGGGTCCAGAAGTGAATCTTGCCGAGGCGCTCATTAAGCATGCGACCGGTCATCTTTGGCCACCAGAAGTAGAAGCCACCGAACATCGCAAAGACCACGGTGCCAAAGAGCACGTAGTGGAAGTGAGCTACAACGAAGTAGGAAGCAGAGACTGCAAAATCAAGCGGCGGTGAAGCAAGAATAATTCCAGTGAGTCCACCGAGAAGGAATGTAATTAAGAATCCAACAACCCAGAGCATTGGGGTTTCAAAGGAAATCGAACCGCGCCACATAGTGCCGATCCAGTTGAAGAATTTCACACCGGTTGGTACACCGATGAGGAAAGTCATAAAGGAGAAGAAGGGCAAGAGCACTTGACCGGTTGCGAACAAGTGGTGGGCCCATACTGAGACAGAGAGCGCAGAGATTGCAATAGTTGCGGCGATCAAACCTTTGTAACCAAAGATTGGCTTGCGACTAAAGACTGGCAAAATTTCCGTTGCGATTCCGAAGAATGGCAGCGCCAAAATATAAACCTCGGGATGGCCGAAGAACCAGAAGAGATGCTGCCAAAGCATGGCTCCACCATTGGCCGGATCAAAAAGATGCGAACCAAAGATGCGATCTGATTCCAAACCAAGAAGTGCTGCAGCAAGTGGTGGGAAGGCGAGCAATACAAGAATCGAAGTGAGCAATACGTTCCAGGAGAAGATCGACATACGAAACATCGTCATACCAGGTGCGCGCATTGTGAAGATTGTTGTAATGAAGTTAACGCCACCAAGAATTGTGCCAAGGCCACTCAGTGCTAGACCCATCACCCATAGGTCGCCACCGATGCCTGGTGAATATTGTGAGTTCGCAAGTGGTGCATAAGCAGTCCAACCAAATGATGCCGCGCCACCTGGGCTTAAGAAACCACCAAATGCCATAAGTCCGCCGAAGAGGAATAGCCAATAAGACAACATGTTAAGACGTGGGAATGCAACGTCTGCTGCGCCGATCTGTAGCGGCATAATTACGTTAGCAAAACCGACGAAGAGCGGCGTAGCAAACATCAGCAACATAATGGTGCCGTGCATTGTGAAAATCTGGTTGTACTGCTCGTTGCTCAAAAATTGCAGACCAGGACGTGCTAATTCAGTGCGAAGCAAAAGCGCGAGAACACCCGCGACCAAGAACCAGGCAAATGAAGTTCCAAGGTAGAGATAGCCGATTACCTTGTGATCGGTTGATGTCACAATCTTGACGAAGCTCTTGCCCTTATTTGTCGGCGCAGGACGTGCCGATTCGGTCACGATCGGACGAGTGGCATATGTGGTCATGACTGAACCGCCTTAAGGGTTTCTAGATAACTCTGGTATTCGGCAGGTGTGACAACTTTTACTTTAAATATCATCTGAGAGTGATTGCGTCCACATAGAATGTTGCAACGTCCCGGAAACTCACCGAGCTTGTTAGCAGTGAATTCTAAATAGTTTGTAACGCCAGGCAGATTTTGAATTTGAATCATGAACGCTGGAATCCAGAAGCCATGCACCACATTGTCGGACGTCAGAGTAAAGCGAACCCGCTCCCCCTGTGGCAGATAGAGAGTTGGAGGTTGCGCAGGCGTTCCAGTAACAACGGCATCTTTGCCTGCTTCAGGATAGGCAAATTGCCACGACCACTGAATTCCCAGAACACCGATCTCATGTTTAACGGCTGCCGGCTGTGGTTTCGTAATTTTGTTCTCATCGATTGCAGTAAATCCAAAGAGAACCGCGACAATTACGAGAGGAATAAGTGTGTAAGCCAGCTCCACTGGAATGTTGTATTGAGTCTGCTTAGGAATTGCATCGCTCTTGCGGCGATGAAAAATAGCTGGATAGATAATGAGTGCGAGAGTTATTACACCGACTATGGCCGCGGTAAGCCACGCCCAGTTCCAGAGTGGAAGTGAAATGTCGTTCACACTTGAAACACCAGAATCGAAACCAAAGTTTGCCGACTTGCCACAACCGGAAAGTAGGAGCGCAAGCGCGCCAGCACCAAGCGCAAAAGCTGCGCGGATCGGCTTACGAGAAGGCATTGGCCAAGGATAGTGCTCCGACTTGGCTCTCAGTTCAGCCAGCGGTAGCGTTCAACGCGTGGTTCGTGTCACAGGAAATTTCCAGAATGAAGCGCCTCTGCATCCCGATGCTAGAGCGACGCTCCTCGATGCCATAGACCAGGGATGGAGTGATCCGCGCAAACTCCATCAAGTCAGCGCCAAGGCGAAAATCCTCAGAAACCACGCGATCGAAAGTATCGCAGCCGCACTCTCACTCGATCGCGATGAGATTGAAATCGTCGGTGAACCACTCCTTGGTTATCAGCTCTCCATCTCCGGCCTACTCAAAAGCGATACACCGTTCATTCATAGCGCAGTAGAACGTCGTGAAGTAATGGCGATTGCGCGAGCACATGGAAATTCCACGATGATCGGTATCGATGGTGTTGGTAAATTGGAAATTGGAAAAATCGCAGCCCTTGCACCAACTGCTAATTCTGTAATTTCGCTGCAAGTTGCCAATGGTGAGACTGGTGTTATCCAACCGATCGAAGAGATTGTTGCTTTGAGCAATGGCGCGATGATTGCATGTGACTACACCGCAGTAGGTGTTGACCTACCACTTCCCTCTCGCTTTTCTACCGCGCTCTTTGATGCACGTAGCTGGCACGGCCCAGCAGGTGTGGGAGTTTTAGCGATTCGAGATAGTGCCAATTGGCGCAATCCATTGCCACACATCGGTGTTGCACGCACTCCTGGTTCGTCATCACTGCCCTTACTACTGGCTGCAGCGGTTGCACTCGAGAGTTGGCATGGTGCACGTAACTCAGATGCCAAGGCACTTCGCGCTTTGAACTCAACGCTTCGTGCCGCGATCACCAACGAAATTCCTGACGTCACAATCGCTGGAGATCTAGGTCAATCCCTGCCACATCTGCTCTCGATTTCGATCGATAACATCGAAGGCGAAGAGCTCCTGCGCGAACTCGACAATGAGGGCATACA
>JBAXNY010000118.1:0-3311 GCA_037133535.1 Actinomycetes bacterium | reverse complement strand
TAACTGGTGTTTTGATCTCAACCACACGGTGTCCAGATGCATCAGTTGTTGACGATGTGACAGCTGGTACTGCAACAGTTGCCTTATCTACCGCAGGACTACGTGCAGGTTCTGGGGTGACAATAGGTGCAGGGATTGTTGTCACCACTGGGTTAACAATGACCGTTTCCTTATTAGTCGTTGTGTCAGTTATCACTGTTTTAACTGTGATATTTTCATTCTGTGGCAGGTTATTCACCGTGACCGTGGTGCTTGGCTGTGTTGGATCTAAGCCAATAGCTGTTGTGGAACGACCATCTGTAACTACTTGAACAGAGACTGTTGAGTTAGCCGGCAGATTTGCTGTGGGAATCTCAATCTTCATTGAAATGGAGTTATCTGCAGCTACAACTTGTTCCTTAACCACAGGAGCATGCTCTTTAGGAACAACTGGTCCTGTGGGAGGTGTTGGTTCATTCAGTGGTGCCTTTTGAACTAATCCAACCTCAGGAGTCACCTTTTCTGTTGGTGATACCTGAACAGAAACGATGCTGCCTTGATAGATAGGAGAAAGACGAACTATCCCCTGCTCATCTAGGTAAACAACTCCATCGGCCTCTGGGAGCTTAATGATTACTACGTTCTCATCAATATCTTCATTTTCTGAGTAACCATCCCAGTTAATAATCTTGTCTATGACACCATCAATGACAACTGCGTACTTTGCAATTGCAAGAGGTTGCGCAATTGCGCCTGGCGCTTGTGGTGTTGTTTCAACTTGAGCAACATCAACAGTGTGGTAATCATCTGAACGTACTTGTAGAAGCTCTTCTCCCAACATGCGCTCGACGGTGCCCCGTGGGCCACCGTCGGTGCGATCTAGGTACCAGTTTGCTTGTGCGGATTGTAGGTTTGTGAAAAGTGCAATCAGCACTAATACAAATACTCCTGTGAGTTGTCTTTTCATTCTGGTTCCTAACCTGAAGCGCTTGAAGGGATAAGTCTCGTGCATAGAATCTAAGAAAGAAATGCTTTTACGCTGATTTCTTTAATTGTGAGGCTGATAAGGCTGCATCAGCCTGAGTAAGCAGCCAATGTTCATACTCTCCATTGCACAGGGCATAGGTAGAGCGCTTCTCACGCAATGTGTCGATAGCTTCATCAGCAGACATTCCACTGATCATCAGTGTGAGTGCAGTGATAAGGCCACTGCGATTAAGACCTGCTTGGCAACGAATATTGACTCGCTTACCTGAGCTCCACTTAGCGTGGGCCCATTGAGCTAACTCAATAATTGTTGGCAGGTATTCCTCAATGATGTCAGCATTAGGAAAACCGAATCTGCGCTCTTCCACACCCCAGTTAGCAGGTGCTGCCCAGGCATAGAGAGTGACTACGCAGTCAAAATCTTTAGAGCCATTGAAGTATTTCAACTCCTGAGCCTTATCAATTGTGGCCAGGTCATCTGTTCCACCCATAAATAGATTGGGTGCAACCTCTGAGTAAAGCGGGGTTATTTCATAGTTCATAGCGTTCTCCTTAGTTGAGAAATTCATCTGGGATGGTTGTTGGATCAACGATCTGATTGCGATCGTTCTTGGCACGTGTTTTACGTGAATAAGACTCAGCCATACGCTTAGATGAATAAGCGATGTCATTATCTTCAGCAGTCTTTGCTAATGCATCAATCTCATCTGCTTCAACCTTGATGAGCTCAAGTGATTCAGCGCTGCGCTCATCTGTTACAGGAATCAGTGATGCTTGGCGGCGCAGGTTGGCAGCTGTGCCCTTGAGGCGGCTTGCAGCTTCCTTAATGTTTCCAGAAAGCAGTTCCTCAGTTGCTGCAGCTTTAGAGCTTTGAGCATCAAGGATTAAGCGCTCTGCACGAACGACTGGATCTGCAACACGTCCTGCAGCAACATCACCTGGAACAACGTTGACGTTAACTGGCAGTGTTACTGAGATCTCTTGGCGATCTGCAAGATTGAGATATTCAATAGTCAGATCAGCAAGCTTGCATAGACCTAGAGCTGCAATACCTGGAACTTCAATGTCGATGACAAATCTGCGGTTTTCTCCACTAAAGAGATCGCCTAATTGCAAGACATAAGTTTCTCCATCTTTCCAATATGGAAGACGCTGCAGAATTTCAATTGCAGGTGCTGTAGTCATGGCAGCCGTTGGAGTCAGACGCAGGACTGCATTAACAATTGTCTTATCAAGCAGGTCATCTACTTCTGCAGCAATTGCGCCAACAGCTTCATCAATAGAACCAGCAAAGCGATGGGCTCCGCCCCCACCTTGAGATAGAGCTTCAAGAATGGTTTCGTCATAGCCAGTGCCAAGACCGATGGTGGACGTGGTTACTTTCTGTGTTGCTGATTTAGTTGCAACCTCAGTAAAGAACTTTGGATCTTGTTCACCAGAGTTTGCATGGCCATCAGATATCAGAAGAAGTGTTGACCCACCGACCGCTTGCACGCGGGTGAGCTCACGCAGACCCATTAAATAGCCTGCAGAGATATCAGTTGATCCCCCGGTCTGCATTTCACGGATTGCTTTGCGAAGGGAAGGCATGTGGTGATCTGCCATTGTGCGAGTGGGCGCAATAACAAGAGCGTTGTCATCAAAGGCAACCAGGCCAAAAGAATCTTGAGGAGCAAGGCGTTCAATTAACTTAAGTAATGAACCTTTAGCAGCATCTAGCGGAGCGCCCTGCATTGAACCGGAGCGATCGAGAACTACCTGCACGGCTTGGCCAGGTCGGCTTTGGTGCTTTGGGTTTGCAGGGGCAGTTAAATCGAGCATCAATGTGACTTTGTCAGTAGCTTCAAGTGCAACCATGTCGACATCTAGTAAGGCTTTAACATTCATTTGGATCTCCTCATTTAAGGGTTGAAAAGTAAAAGGGTCGTCGGCTAGCCGACAGGTGCTCGGAATCCGAGCGATGAGAGCCAAAAAACGTACGATTCTCGTACAGAGGCTTGTAAGTGCGCCGTGGTTAGGATTCCTAACGAGGGCGGTGGGGTCTTTCGAGCTTTAAGGCCTGGTTTGGCGGCCTTGCGTGTAGCGGGCTAGATGTTGATTGAGCGTGTTGCGAGCGGGGAGATGCGTGTGTTAAACATTTTTACCCCCGTAGTTTCTGTGATGAAGCAATTATACCACACCACTCTGACAAAAATTAAGTTGAGATCTAATCTCGTACTTAACTTCACTTGCTGTTTTCTTTATAACCCTATTGTACCAAAGCCCACTGACAAATTGGCAAAGCCCTTCACTTAACAACCACCCGCACAACATCCTGCGCCGTTGCACTCTCCCCTAGTTCAGCA
>JBAXNY010000117.1:0-3348 GCA_037133535.1 Actinomycetes bacterium | reverse complement strand
GCAACTTTGGAAGATTTCTTCGCAACCGCAGATGCCTTCTTATAAGAGGTAGAGAGAAGATCGAGTGCAGTAAGTCCGCGCTCTTCATCGATGATGAGTTCGGCAAGGACTTTGCGAAGTGAGGCGCGAGCGCGCGAAACAGTGTGGCGCACTGCAGATTCCTTGATACCAAGTTCTGCGGCGATCTCTTCGGTGGAGCGGCCTTCCATCTCCCACATAACAAGGGCGGCGCGCTCAGCAGGTGACAACATGGCAAGTGCTTGGCGAATAATCGCAGCATCTTCTGCCGCGCTGAGGACTGATGCGTGATCGCCATCGTTCTGCCAGCTTGCTTCTACCTCTGCAGTTGCATCGTCCAGGAGAACGAGGTTGGGGCGACGACCTTCCATGCGGAAGTAATCGATGCAGAGGTTTTCGATGGTGCGGTGGAGATAAGAAAGTGCGTGATCTTCAGACTCCAGCTCAGGGGCAGCGAGCATAAATTTGATCAGAGCATCTTGAGTGATTTCCTCAGCCTTGATCGAGTCTTTGAGTACGCGTGATGCATGGGCGAGTAGCTCAGAACGGTGCGTTGTGTAGAAAGCACCAAGCTCGGCGACAGTCCATGATGTTGGACCCGCTGGAGCCTTCTTCTTCATTGCCACTTTTATTGCCCTCATTCATAACCGGTTGTGAATCAGATGCGGCCGTCGCCGCCTCTACTCACTTCTACGAATCCGAGGGTACTTTGTCGCGAGAGGCGGACAAATCGGACATTTCCTATGCTTTTACCACTTTATTACGCAGTAATCCTAGGCCTGCCATCTCAAGCTCAACCAGATCCCCTGAAACCAGGACTTTGCCCTGCTCAGCGCCTGATCCATCGGCACAAGTGCCCGATCCGAAGACTTCGCCCACCTGGAGCTCTTCATCCATGGAGGCATAGGCGATCATCTGCTCGAACTTCCAATGCATGCCGCTGGAGTTGGTCTGAGTCCAGAGCTCGCCATTCACGCTGCCCTTCATAGCCAAATCGTAGGGATTCTTAATTTCATCTGCGGTGACAATTACTGGACCGAGCACATGGGCTGCGATGAAATCTTTTCCCTTGGCTGGCCCAAGTCCCACGGACATTTCGAGTGCTTGGATATCGCGCGCAGAGAGATCGTTATAGATGGTGTAACCATAAATATGATCGCGCGCAGAGCCTTCGGAAATATTTGCGCCACCTTTGCCAATGATTGCGGCGAACTCAAATTCTAAATCTAACTTCTCTGCATATTGTGGAAACTTTACTTCTTGATCGTGCGCACCGATGCTTGCGGCATTGCCCTTGTAATAAACTGGGCGTTTGTACCACTGCTCTGGAATTTCGCGGCCAAGACGTGGATAGATATTTAATAGATGTTGTTCGAATGCCATGAAGTCGCGCAGTAGCGGTGGATTAGAAATCGCCGGCATGTGTGTAACTTCATCAGTTGTGTAACGAATCTTTCCACCAGTAGGTGAAAGTTCAATTCCTTTTTGTGTAACAAATGCGAGCGCGCTCTCTGCAACATCACGAGAGCGAGCCGCGCCTTGAATAAAGTGCAACGCAACTGGCGGAACAAGTGCGCTAGCCAAACGATCACGGCCAGCTCCACTCATTCCATCAGATGCAAATAACGCTTGCGCCGCAGCGGTGAGATCGATGATCGCACCCTTATCGGCATCTCCTTGTACAAGTGCACCGAGGCGAACTTCTCGCCCGGTGACACCTGTTACTTCAAAGGAGAGAAGTTTCATCCAATAACCTGACGGAAGATCTCGCGCTCACGCTTTTCTAGCAATGGCACGATCTTTCCTTCGATAATTGCCTTGAAATGTGGTGTTTCGCGGTGTGCAACAAGTGCTGCATCATCTTGGTAGATCTCATAGAGGCAGTAGAGATTCTCATTCTCTGGATCAATGTTGGCGTTGTAAACCAAGCAAGCAGGCTCATCGGCCTTCACAAACTTGGACATCTCACGGAGAGCTTCCTCAACGGCCTTGGAATTGCCTGGTTTTACGTAGTATTTCGCGATTAGCACTGCGGCCATGTCGGTTCTTCTTTCTCTTTTTGTGGTGGTTGGTTATTGCGGTAAAACTTGTCTGGTCTTGAGAAGTCTTGCCAAGTTATCTCCCAAGATCAAATCCTTCTGCGCCGCCGATAGGTAATCCACGCACGAGCGCAGTACCTCTTGGGCTTGGGTGTAGGTCAACATGTCGCGCGATGCGGGAAAGTCGGAACCCCAGTAGAGGCGATTGACACCATAAGCATCGACGATAGTTTTGAAGAGTTTCTGTGAATCAGGATAAGGAAAATTCCATTTCTTATGGCTGTTGTAATTAAATCCAGAAATTTTCACACCAACGTTGGGAAGTTCTGCAGTTTTTACTAATTCATCGAGATCGTTCTGGTTGTAAACGCCATTGTTGTTGCCAGGAAATGACATGTGGTGAATCAGAATTGGAAGAGTGGGATTTTCTTTTGCGATTTCGCGAAGGGCCGGAAACCACTCTGGTCCCATTGCAAGGGAGGCAATTACTTTGCGCTCTGCTGCAGTACGGAAGAATTCGCGACCTTCATCAGTGGCAAACCAACCATCTTGCTCGCCAACGTAATGAGTGAAGCCAATTGCATTATTGCGATCGAGTTCTTCGTTGAGACGCTTGACCGCACCAGGCGTGTGATGCTCTTTACGCCATGAGCAATCGACATCAACCCATGGTGTAATGCGATCTGGATGCTTGCGGGCAAATGCGGCTACATAATCATTGTTATCTTCATTGCCGAAACCATCGCCACCTGCGCCATCGCCAATGCGCGCGCAGACCACTGTTGCATGATCGACGCCATGAGTGTCCATCTCATAGAGAAGTGCCTCAATTGATCCGCGGTGATCTGGATCTGGCACTTTCTTGTCATATGGCCAAGCACGCCATGCGTGGCAATGGGAATCGATAATCATTTACTTACCTTGGCGCCCTGCAGTTACGCGAGCAGTGATCTGCGCACGTGGTTCGGAACCATTGAGGAAGCGATCTACTTCATCGATCATGAGTGAGAAGAAACGAGGTGTTGCTTCATAAGTCATGCCACCAACGTGTGGTGAGAGAAAGACATTGCGCATTTGGCGAAGTGGTGACTCCACCGAAATTGGTTCTGGATCGTGTGCATCAAGGCCAAACCAGGCATCATTTTGCGCAGCTTTCGCCTCGAGTGCTTTGACGTCGACAACAACACCGCGAGAGACGTTGACGAATACGCCATTTTTTTGCATCCAACCGAACTCTTTGGTGCCGATCATGCCGCGAGTTTTAGGTGTGTCTGGTGCCAAACAAATAACA
>JBAXNY010000116.1:0-3360 GCA_037133535.1 Actinomycetes bacterium | reverse complement strand
CCTCGCCTTAAATCTGGCGCCGATCCGGCCTTAGCATTTGCCGGAACCTTTCACATTGCCGAAAGTTTTACGCAGCTGGAGCGCGCATTTAAAGTATCCGAGCAAGGTGAATTACCTTCGCCGCTGCCATCTGAGATTTACTGTCACACATTGAGCGATCCCTCGATCCTGAGTAAAGATTTACAGGAGCGGGGATTTCATACATTGACGCTATTTGGACTGCACGTTCCCGCAAAGTTATTTGATGGCGACAATGATGCAATGCGCCAGAGGGCTCAAGCTGCGGCATTTGCAGCACTCAATGAATATCTTGTAGATCCGATCGAAAGTGTGATTGCGAAAAATAGCGATGGTTCACTCTGCGTTGAAAGTAAGACTCCGCTTGATTTAGAAGAAGCAATTTCACTGCCACGCGGAAACATTTTCCACCGTGAACTTGCATTCCCATTCCGCGAAGATGGCACGGCTCCGAGTTGGGGCGTTGAAACCTCACACCCACGAATTCTCATTTGTGGGGCAGGTGCGATACGCGGTGGTGGAGTAAGCGGCATTCCTGGCCATAATGCGGCGATGGCAATCCTGCAAAAGGATTAGGCTTAGCAAATGGAAAATAGCGAGGGTAGAGATCCGCGAACTGCGGCAGTGGCTGCGGGCCGCCCAGAATTTCTTGCCGGCAATGGCGTCAATCTTCCGATCGATCTCAATGCAACATTTCATGCAGGTGGCACAAATACTTATGGCCGCTATGAGAACAGCACTTGGCAGGGGCTAGAGAGTGCAATCGGTGCACTTGAAGGTGGCGAAACGTTAATTTACTCATCAGGAATGGCTGCAATTAGTGCAGTCTTTGCGCTACTCCCGGTCGGTTCAGTAGTTGTTGCATCGAATCAGGGTTACAGCGGAACCATGTCACTTCTTAAATCACTTGTTGCACAAGAGCGAATCGAAGTACGTTGGGTATCGGTGAGCAAAACCGCTGATGTCCTTGCCGCACTGCCAGGTAGCGCACTTCTCTGGTTGGAATCACCAACCAATCCGATGTTGGAAGTTGCTGAAGTGAAGACTTTAATTGCGGCAGCCAAGGCAGCAAATGTGGGGGTAGGAATGGATAACACATTTGCTACGCCGATTAATCAGCGCCCATTAGAGCTTGGTGCGGATATTGCGATGAACTCTGTGACGAAATATCTCTCCGGACATAGCGATATCTTGATGGGTTCACTCTCTACCAATGATCTTGCGCTGAAAGCTCGGTTAGAAGAGCAACGTCGATTAGGTGGTGCGATCCCTGGCCCATTTGAAACCTGGCTTGCACTGCGTGGACTTCGCACCTTTCCAATCCGCATGGAGCGCGCCCAACTCAATGCGAAAGAACTTCTACCCTTACTCACCGCCCATCCCAAGGTAAGCAAGGTGCACCATCCAGGTTTTGGCGCCATCATCTCCTTTGAAATCAGTGGTGATGCCGCTGCGGCAGAGCGAGTCTGCGCAAAATCGACTCTCATCATTCATGCAACAAGTTTGGGTGGCGTGGAATCACTCTGGGAGCGGCGCCGCCGCTGGCCAAGTGAGTCCGAGAGCGTGCCCGAGAATTTGATTCGTCTCTCGGTTGGATGTGAAGCAGTCAGTGATATCTGGTTAGACATCCAGAATTCACTCGCCGCTATTTAAATTCGCAGTGCTTCCTCAGATCCATCGGCTATTCTTGAACCATGGTTAAAGCAATCCGACGCTTACTCGCAGCAGGTGCTGTTGCGGTATTGGCATTTCGTGCCGTCGGTTCGTTCCTTTCCTGGATGGAAAAGCAGAGCGAGGATCATCGTGATGTATGGGTCGACGAGGATGAATTCGCCTAAATGAGTCAGTACACCCCTGGTGTCTGCAATATCGGCAATGGTGAAGTTCGCCGCCGCCAATTAGTTGCAATTATCGGTTACGCATTAGCGCTCGTATCATTTGTCACAATGGTTTCCACTAACGCAGCTCACAGTGCGCGATGGGGACTTTATCTACCACTCCTAGTTGGCTCTATCGGTTTTGTACAAGCGCGTAGAAAATTCTGCCTTGCTTATGGATTTATGGGAACTTTTAATTTCGGCAAACTTGGCCAGATATCTAAGGTGCAATCTGTTGCAGACAAGAAGCAGGATCGAATTACTGCGCTCACTATTCTGCTGCAAGCGGCATTGCTAGCACTTGCTCTGAATGCAATTCTCTTTTTCTTGCCGCTTTAAACTATCTCGCTGCCATCTTTGCGAGTTGCAGTCAAACTAGCAACTGTTGTCACAATGAGGCAGGCAACAATAATTCCTAAGCTAAATTCCAATGAGATCTCCGGAACATGAACTCCAGCGATGGCGTGAACTTTGATGCCATGAAGGGCCTCAAAAACCATTTTCACACCAATGAAGCCAAGAATAAATGCCAAGCCCTTTGAGAGATAAACCAAGCGCCGTACCAGGCCTTCAAGTAAGAAATATAATTGGCGCAATCCCATGAGGGCAAAGAAGTTAGCAGTCATGACAACATAAGCACTTTTAGTAAGACCAAAAATCGCAGGGATCGAATCGAGTGAGAATACAAAATTAGTGATCGTGATAGCGACGAGGGCTATTTTGAAGGTACTCATTCCGCGCCGGCGAAGGATAGAAATTGTGCGACCCTCTTTAAATTCCTCCTCCTCGCCCTTCTCGCGAAGTAGAGCAATTGCGGTGTAGAGCAAGAATGCACCAAAGAGAAAGAAGACGCTGGCAAATTTATCAATTACTACTGCGCCAATCGGAATAAGAATTCCGCGAATAGCAATGTTGAGAATAATTCCGATCAGTAAAACTAATTGTTGTTTAGATTTCTCAACTTTTAAGTGGGTGAGAATGATGATGAACACAAATAGGTTATCTACCGAGAGGGCATACTCGGTGAGCCAGCCAGCGAAGTACTCCTTCTCATGCTGAGCATCCATCCACTGGCCGACTAATAGTCCAAAACCAAGAGCGGTAGCGATGTAGAAAACGGTCCAGAGCGCCGCCTCTAACATCGAAGTATCTTTATGGCGGCGCAGAATTGCCATTGTTAAATCAAGCAAGAGCGCAACAAGGAGAATCCCGCCAGTTAACCAGGCATGAGAGGTTGAAATCATGGCGATACTCTAGCGAGATTTGATCACCATCTGATGTAATCTCACTTCAGGAGAAGAGGAGAAATGATGTCAAGTGCGCTACTGACTGAATATCAGAAAAATAGTGAGCAACTTTTAGAAATTGCCCGCTCATTTTCGAAGAGCGATAGTTTGGCAACACCAATAGCAGGTGAGTGGCCAGCTGCTTATGTCATTCACCACATGGCAGATGCCGAACTTCA
>JBAXNY010000115.1:0-3369 GCA_037133535.1 Actinomycetes bacterium | reverse complement strand
GCTTGAAGTCCGGCGATCATTAAATCGGTATCGCGGGAGTGAAGTGCCTTATGGAGCACCGTGGGAGAGTCGGCTAGTGCCGCCAAAATTAGCGCACGATTAGTGACTGATTTAGAACCGGGGATTGAGAGAGTGAGATCGACTGGAACTTTTCCGCGGAATGGCGCAACCCAATGAGGGCTACCTGCTCCAGTGGAATTCATTGGTTAAGTCTACCGTCTAGGCTCTTACTCATGTGTGGTCGCTTTGCGCAGTCTCGCTTAGTCGCAGACTTAGTAGAAGAGTTCGGAATTACTGGAACCAGCCCCGAATCGCCACTGCCCGCTAATTGGAACATTGCACCAACGGTAGATATTTATATCGTGCGCCAAGATCGCGATAATTCACGTTCACTAGCAAGTGCATCGTGGGGAATTATTGCGCCATGGCAGAAAACATTTGATGCTGCCCGCACCTCGCAATCACATGCAATTAATGCACGAAGTGAATCGGTGCATGAGAAGCCAACATTTCGCGATGCATTTCGCAAACGTCGCTGTTTAATTCCAGCCGATGGTTATTACGAATGGGCGACCGCACTCGGTGAGTATCCACCGAAGCAACCTTTCTTTATCTCCTCTGCAACTAAGCGCGCACTTCCACTTGCTGGAATTTGGAGTACCTGGATTTCTGATGAAGGTCACGAGATTGAAAGTGCGGCAATCATTACCCGCGAAGCAGTTGCCGGACTTGCAACAATTCACTCGCGCATGCCAGTAGTAATGCCGCCAGAGCGTTGGAGTTCGTGGCTAGATCCTGGCGCAACTAGCGTTCCGGAGTTGTTGGAGTTAATGGAGCTGGAAGATCCCGCTGCAGATTTAATCTTCCATCCCGTTTCACGTAAGGTGAATTCCGCGGCAAATTCAGGGCCAACTCTCACCGAAGCGATAGAACTCGGCGCGCCAGAGACACTTTTCTAGGGCTAAAATGGGAGAGATGACTTCCACCGAGATTGTTCGTGAGAGCGCCGCAGATCGCACTGTGCGATTTGAGCGCGATGCATTGGCATTTACCAATCAGTTATATGCCGCTGCTCTTCGCTACACAAAGAATCCCGATGACGCGCGCGATTTAGTTCAAGATACGTATCTCAAAGCATTTGCCTCCTTTCATCAATTTGAACCAGGCACCAATTTGAAGGCCTGGCTCTATCGCGTTCTGACTACAACTTTTATTAATAACTATCGCAAGAAGCAGCGCCAACCGCTGATCTCCAATGCAGAGTTAGAGGATTGGCAGATTGCAGAAGCCGCATCACATACAAGTGATCAAGGAAAATCTGCTGAAGTTGAAGCGCTAGAGAAGATGCCAGATAGCGATGTAAAGCGCGCGCTCCAAGAGATCCCTGAAGAGTTTCGTATGGCGGTCTACTTCTCCGATGTTGAGGGATTTTCTTATAAGGAGATCGCCGAGATTCTCGATATTCCTACTGGAACTGTGATGTCGCGCCTACATCGTGGTCGCAAGCAATTGCGTGCGCTCTTGATGGATTACGCGAAAGATCGCGGATATGTCAGCAGCGCTGGAGGTGAGTCATGAGTATTTTCCATGATGGCGCGATCGAGATTTCCTGTGTCGATGTCCTCAATTCATTCGTTATCTTCTTCGATGGCGAGTTAGAGGATGCGGCTAGTCGCACTGCAATCTCTCACCACTTAGATTCCTGCCTACCTTGCCGAGCCGAAGCAGCTCACGAGGAATCGATCCACACCATGATGCGCGATCTCCTCTCACGCAGTTGCTGCGAGAGCGCGCCCCAAGATCTCCACGACTCCATCGCAGAATCTCTCGCCGGAATGCGTCGCGGAGCAACCGAGATCGTGACCGAGTTTCGAATGACTGAGATTTCCATTCAAGTAGATGAGTTCGGCTCCATTGAACATCGTGAAATTACGATCGAGAGCACCCAAATTGAGAGCATTCACCCTGAACGCACTCAGAGTGAAAATATTGATGGGGAACTAGACAGGTAGTTGTAACGAGTATCGCGGTCGCCAAGTTCGTTACCAGTAGTTCCCGCCACCAATGCGCTAAGAATTTCTCTTCGTACCTAGAAAAATAGTGGCTGTAATTTACTTCGCAATCAGCAATATTTTCCTGGCTACTGGCTAGGGTTGAAGTATGCAATTACCGCAAGCACTGATCGACGCCGTGGGTTTAGCCACGATGGTAGTTCGCCCCGGAGATACCGCTGTTGCGATGGGTATTGGCGATCTTCCCGTTGCATCTAATTCACATTATTTACATTTAATGGAGAGCGCCGCAATTGGTGCACTGGCTGAGCACTTAGATAGCGGTGAAACCTCACGCTTGCTTTCGATTGATTTAGAGGTAATGGCAGCAGTTTCTATCGGTGTAGAAATTCGCGCCATTGCTAATTGTGTTGAAGTAGATGGAAAGAACGTTCGCTTCAATTGTGATATCTATGATGGTGAGCGACATGTAGCCACCGCACAAATGAAGAGAGCGGTGGTGGAGCGAGTATCTTTCCTCGCCCGCACCGCCGCTCAGACTCTTACTGCGCAAGCCCCTATCAATTAGGCGCCAGCTGCTTCACTACTTTTACTTGGGTGAAAATTACTTCTTAGTTGCCCAGAAAATTTCTGCAATCTGATCGATCTTGCCAATCAATTTGTCGGCAACGGCGACATCAACTGTGCCCTTGGTCCCAGCTGCGCCAGCTAACTTCGTTGCTTCATTGAAGAGGCCATGCAATTCAGGATGTGCCTCAAAGTGATTTGGCTTGAAGTAATCTGTCCAGAGTACCCAGAGGTGCTCTTTCACCATGTTTGAGCGAACTTCCTTGATAGTAACTGCGCGCGCCTTAAAATCAGCATCGCTGCTTCCGGCGTATTTCTCCATACATGCCTTAACGGAGAGCGCTTCGATCTTTGCTTGTGCTGGATCGTAAACACCGCAAGGTAGATCGCAGTGAGCATGAACTGATGACTTTGGTGCAAGGAGCCCTTGCACAGCCTGAGAAATGAATGACATTTTTCCTCTTCTCTTAAAATTTCTTATTACTAGGGTTGTTACGGGCTTGGTAATACCCACTTCTCAGGGAAGACTACCTTGTGTGAGCGAAACTGACATCTCCGCGTCCGGTAATCGCCGTGGAATTGGGCGCCTTGCCGTAGTCGGCGATTCGATGCTGCCAACACTCTCCGATGGCGACTGGCTCCTCGTGCACTGGCGCAAGTTATCTTCGCGCCAATTGCGTGCAATCGAACGTAAAGGTTTTGGAATCATTGTTGTTGTCGAGCAAGAGTCTCGCCCTGGTTTGCTACAAATAAAACGAGCAACTTCGGTCAAGGGTGATCTGATTTGGGT
>JBAXNY010000114.1:0-3380 GCA_037133535.1 Actinomycetes bacterium | reverse complement strand
GTTGGAGATGTTCGCCATCTACGATAAGCACATGAAGCAAGGATTTCCTCGAGTCGGCGTAATCGGTGCCGGCCAACTTGCCCGCATGATGGTGGCACCAGCTGCTGCCCTTGGGATTGATCTCCTTCTCTTTGCTCAATCAGAGAGCGATAGTGGCGCACAAATTTGTGAGCACGTTGTTGGGGATTATCGAGATAGCGCTGCGCTCTTAAAGTTTGCCGCCTCGGTAGATGTCATCACATTTGAACATGAACTCGTTCCGCTATCGGTAATCCGTGCCTTAGAGAGCGCTGGACATGTAGTTCGACCAAGTAGTTCAACTTTTATTTACACGCAAGATAAAGCGAAGATGCGAGAGCGGTTGAATGGATTTTCTGCACCGAAGTGGCAGGTAGTTGCCAAGGCAAGTGAAGTTAAAGATTTCCCCATAATTGCAAAGGCAATTTCAGGTGGCTATGACGGTCGCGGTGTGTGGAAAGTTGAGAGCGAGAAAGATCTCGCTGAAATACTCTCGCATACCGCCCCACTTCTCATCGAAGAATTGATCAATTTTGATTGTGAGATTGCAGTGATGGTCGCGCGATCTCCACATGGACAGGCCGCAACTTGGGCGCCAACTCAAACAGTGCAAGAAGATGGCATCTGCATGATGACAATAACACCAGCACAAGAGATTTCTGAAGCTGTTGCACTTCAAGCGCAGCAGATTGCACTTGCGATTGCCGAAGAGGTTTCACTGATCGGTGTCATAGCGGTTGAAATGTTTGTGCAAGGTGAGAAGTTATTTATAAATGAATTGGCGATGCGCCCTCATAACTCTGGTCATTGGAGCATAGATGGCGCAGTAACTTCGCAATTTGAACAACATCTGCGGGCAGTTCTTGATTTGCCACTAGGAGATACAACACTCAAGAGCGCTTATGTCGTAATGGGAAATATTCTCGGTGGCGAAAAGGCCGACATGTACCGTCCCTATCTTCACCTCATGGCACGCAATCCCGACCTCAAGGTGCATCAATATCGCAAAGAGGTGCGCAAAGGTCGCAAAATTGGCCATGTAACGATGGTCGGCGAGAATCTTCTACAATTGGTGGAGGATGTGCAGCATGCACGCGATTACATGAGCGGAGCAATCGATGAGTAGCCAAGTCGCAATCGTCATGGGTTCAGATTCTGATTGGCCAACGCTAGAAGAAGCGGCACGAGTATTGGATGATTTTGGAATCACTTACACGGCACAAGTTCTCTCGGCTCATCGCATGCCAGAGGAGATGTTTGAATTTGCAAAGAGCGCACATAGCAATGGCTTCTCAGTAATAATCGCAGGAGCCGGCGGCGCCGCACATTTGCCAGGAATGATTGCCTCTCTTACTCCGCTACCAGTGATTGGCGTGCCTGTTGTATCGAAAAATCTTGATGGCATGGATTCACTCCTCTCAATCGTGCAGATGCCAGCAGGAGTTCCTGTTGCAACAGTGGGTATCGGAAGTGCCAAGAATGCTGGAATCCTTGCAGCGCGAATTTTAGGAATTGGCAGTAAAGAAATTTCAGCAAAAGTAATTGCTCAGATGGGTGAGCTCAATGTCGAAGCAAAGAAAAAAGGCGAGACGCTTAACGCTCGTCGCAACCAACGAACTGGTTTTTAAGCGCTGCGCTTCTTATATTCAATAGCAGGGCAATGATCCATAACTGCCAATAAACCTGCCGCAAGCGCTCGGTCAATCGCTGCTTGATCTATAACTCCTAACTGCAACCAGACTGCTTTAGCGCCAATTTTGATTGCCTCATCTACGATTTCGCCCACGCGCTCAGATGCAACAAAACAATCGACTACATCAATCGGAAATGGAATTTCGCTCAAAGTCTTGTATCCAGTTTCGCCATGTACTTCCTCTGCGCGAGGATGCACTGGAATAATTCGATGACCATGGCTCTGTAAAACTTTCGCTACCGAGAATGCGGCGCGATCTGGATTATTTCCAAGTCCAACAACAGCCCAGGTCTTTAACGCAAGGATTTGATCAATACTCATACTGGAGTGCGACCAAGTGCATGGAAGCGCCAACCAGCACTGACCCACTTATCACGATCGAGTGCATTTCGCCCATCGATAATGATCGCTCCCTTAACAAGTGCCTTAATCGCACTCGGTGAGAGTTCGCGATACTCACGCCATTCAGTGAGATGAAGAATGAGATCGGCACCCGCTACGCACTCTTCGACCGTTGTCGCGAAGTTCAAATTAGGAAAGCGCTTCTTGGCATTAGCAATTGCCTTGGGATCATGAACTACAACAGAGCTTCCTGCTGCTTGCAGTTGCGCTGCAATATCTAGTGCTGGGGAATCTCGAACATCATCGCTATCGGGCTTAAATGCCGCACCGAGAACTGCTAATCGATATTGAGTGAGATCTTCGCTGAGTTCTCCGCGCACTACATCGATAACGCGCTGGCGGGCACGCACATTGATCGCGTCAATTTCACGTAAGAATTCCAGCGCTTGCATCGCACCAAGCTCTTCGGCACGTGCCATAAAGGCGCGAATATCTTTCGGTAAACAGCCGCCGCCAAATCCAATACCAGCTTGCAAGAAGCGGCTACCGATGCGAGGGTCGTAACCAATTGCCTTTGCTAACACTGTGACATCACCGCCGGCTGCTTCACAAATTTCTGCCATTGCATTGATGAAGGAAATCTTGGTAGCTAAAAATGAATTGGCAGCAACTTTGACTAATTCGGCGGTAGGTAAATCTGCACGAATCCATGGCGTACCAGCGTCGATCAAGGATTTATAAACCTCTTTGAGAATGTTTTCAGCCTGATCACTTGTCACGCCGACTACTAAGCGATTGGGGCGCAAAGTATCTTCAACTGCAAAACCCTCCCGTAGAAATTCTGGATTCCACGCCAGCTCCACATTGGGAGCACTTTTAGCCAAGATGGCACTTAAGCGTTGCGCTGTTCCCACTGGCACAGTGGATTTACCTGCGATGAGCGAGCCACTCTTTGCATGCGGTGCAAGATTTGTAATTGCCGACTCCACATAAGTCAGATCTGCCGCCAAACTATCTTTACTTTGTGGTGTTCCAACACAGATAAAGTGAACATCAGCATCAGCTGTAGCAGCAAAATCACTTGTGAAAGTTAATCGCCCGGTTTTTAACTCTGCAACAAGAAGCTCATCCAAACCAGGTTCATAAAATGGAAGTTCACCGCGCGAGAGTGAATCGATTTTGGCTTGGTCGGTATCGATTCCAATGACTTCAAAACCTAAATTAGACATACATGCGGCATGAGTGGCGCCAAGATAGCCAGTGCCGATTACCGAGATTTTCAACTTCTTACTCATAATTGGTAAGTGTAGGAGAGATTTAGCGAAGG
>JBAXNY010000113.1:0-3384 GCA_037133535.1 Actinomycetes bacterium | reverse complement strand
GGGCCACCGATTGAGAAGATGTAGAAGACGAGTGCAAGCCAAGGAACGAGCCCGGTGATGCAGCCAAAGATAAATGGCAGCCAACCACCATTGCCTGGAGTCTCATACTTCTCTTGCAGCCAACCAAAGAGAATCATTGATGCATTGACACCGAAGATCGAAATGATTGCAGCAATTTCAGTGACGCCGACTACTTGAGCAATTAAAACGATCATTACTGAGGAACTTATTGAGTACTCAATCCAACGGAAGTAATTTCGCTGAGCTGCGATTCCGGCTTGATAGCGGGGAAAGAACTGTGGACTTGCCACAATAAAGTGAGCAAGTGCAGAGAGACCTAAGAAGATTGCAACAGTGAGGCCAATAGGTGTGTCGAAGAGAACTACAGGAGATGCATAAGTCGTTCCTGGTGGACCTGACATGTATGTCGCGGTAATTGGCAAGGAAAAATCATTAGCAAGGGCTAGTACGGCAGCCATTTGCACTAAGTGCAAAAGGCCAGCGAGGAGATTGTTTTTACGAAGGCTTTCTGGTGTGACTTCTTTTCTCATAGCAAAAGCCTACTGAGCCACCTTCGCAATTTGCTAGGAAAGTCTTATTCGCCATCCTTGATTTGTGCTTTGAGTGCTCGCGCCACGCCATCGCGACCCTCTGCAACTGAACGGCGAAGAGGTGCTGGTGCATTTTTTCCGGCACCGTTGAGCCAACTCTCCGACTTTGTCACTGTCTCTTGAGTGATGACCCAACTTGGATAAAGAAGAGTTGCAGTGGTCTTTGCCAATTCAAATGGTTGCTTCTCCCAAATGTCTACAACCTTTGCGAAGTAAGGATCAACATAGGCGGTGAGAAGTTCGCGGTGGCTTGGGCGCTGGAACCCGCGGATTGTGGCTGCGTGAATGGTGTTGCTGACCTTGCCTTCAACACCGATTGCAAATGCTTCGGCCTTTGCTTGTGCAGTTGGAATTGCAGCGATCGCATAAGCGGCTGCGCGCTGACCGTGTGCGGTGTTATCGCGTGCCAACTCTGCATCGACATCGCTCTTAGCCATAAGTCCTCGCTCTACTAAACAACCAATGAGGTGCCAGCGCAGATCTGCATCGATCTTAAGACCAGCCAATTTTCCTTCGAGTAATTCCTTGATACGTGCACCTTGGGCTGGAGTACTTGCAGCAGATGCAAAGCCACGGGCAAATTGCAATTGCGCATCGCTGCCAGAAACTGCGGCGTTCATCATCTCTTCAATAGCAGTAGCAACTTCAGTGCGAAGTGCATCACGATTCTTATCGCAGGCAAACATTTCTACCGCAGTATCGAGTTGCAGAAGTGTGGTCATAATGACGGCGATCTCTGCTTCGCTGCGAAGTGCACGTAGCGCGGTAGGAACATAGACATGTGCAGCGAGTTCGCCATCGCGCAGTGAATCCCAGAGTGATGACCAGACAAGTGCCCGACTGAGTGGATCGACAATGTCGCCCAAGTGCTTAGAGAGAGTAGCGATAGAGCGCTCATCTAACCGAATCTTGGCGTAAGTGATGTCATGATCATTAAGCAGCAATAGATCGGCAACTTTTTCGCCAGCTAATTCTTTAACTGATGTAGCACTGCCTGCTACATCGAGCTCAACGCTCTTGCGTCGCGCCAACTTGCCATCAGTGAGATCGTAAAGTCCCACCGCTAGGCGGTGTGGGCGGAGCTCCTTGGAATCTGCCGGAATAGTTGGAACTTCCTGTTGAATAATAATTTCAGAGTAGGTATCGCCAGCAACTGTGATCTGCGGACGCAAAGTATTTACACCAGAAGTTTGAAGCCAGGTTTGTACCCATGCAGTGAGGTCGCGGCCACTTGTTTTCTCTAGCTCAACGATGAGATCGTCGAGAACGGTGTTCTTCCATGCATGTTTAGCAAAGTAAGCCTGAAGCCCTTTAATGAAATTCTCGCGGCCAACGTGAGCAACTAATTGCTGTAAGACAGATGCACCTTTGGCGTAAGAGATGCCATCGAAATTAACGCGAATGGAATCAAGATCTGCCATCTCCACTGCAATTGGGTGAGTAGAGGAGAGTTGATCTGCGCGATAGCCCCAGTTCTTGCGGATGGAATTGAACTCAGTAGCAGCACCGGTAAAGCGGGTGCCATTGATCGCTGCGTCATAAGAGGCCCACTCAGCAAATGATTCATTGAGCCAGAGATCGTTCCACCACTTCATGGTGACGAGATCGCCAAACCACATGTGTGCCATCTCGTGAAGAATTGTGGTGGCACGGCCTACGTAGGCACGCTCTGTGACTTTGCTGCGGAATACAAGAACATCTTCGGCGAAGGTAATGCAACCGGCATTCTCCATTGCACCCCAGTTAAATTCAGCAACCGCGATTTGATCGTACTTAGCGAATGGATAGGCAAGACCAAAGACCTCTTCGAAGTAAGCAAAACCCTGTTTAGTGATTAGGAAGATGTCTTCTGGATCTAAATGTTGAGCGAGCGACTTACGGCAGTAGATTCCTAGCGGAATTGTCTTCTTGCCAACGTAGGTATCTTCAACTTTTGTATAGGGACCAGCAACAATTGCAGTGATGTAGGTAGGAACAACAGGTGTGGTTCCAAAGTGGGTCTCTTTCTTGCCACCGCCGAGGGCAACTTCTTTCACCACTGGATCGTTGGAAATAACCGCCCAGTGCTCAGGTGTAATTGCACTCAAAGTGAACGTCGCCTTGAGGTCTGGTTGATCAAAGCAGGCAAACATGCGACGGGCATCGCCAGTTTCGAATTGGGTGTAGAGATAAATCTCGTTGTCTGCTGGATCGACAAAGCGGTGCAGACCTTCGCCAGTCTTGGAGTAATTGCCTTCAACGACGAGTACTAATTCATTAGCAGCGGCAAGTGGTGGGAGAAAGACGCTCTCACCATCGTATTTAGGATCAAAGGCTTGGCCATTGAGAGTCGCAGAGATTACCGCTTTGCCACATGCATCGATAAAGGTTGTTGCACCAACTTGGAGACCGGCAAATTTCACAGTCGTTGTTGCGATAAAGGTTTCATCACCTGATGTCAGATCGATGTGCACGTTGTAGCTATCAACTTTGAGTTGTGTTGAGCGTAGTGCGGCCTCTGCCTGCGTGATGTTCTTGCCTGGCACGGTGACTCCCTTAGTAGCGATGTAAGAAGTGTTATCTAATCATGAAAGACTACTCACGTGGAACGCCCAACAATTCGCACCTACAAGATACGCGGGACGCGCATCACTAATGCGCAAACTTCGTCGATTAATGCGCATTGGGCGAAATTCGGCATCGAACCTGAGGATCAGATTCTCGATCCCAAGCAGATCTTTCCTAACGCTGATCGCGTTGTCATGGAGATTGGTTTTGGCATGGGGGAGAGCAC
>JBAXNY010000112.1:0-3451 GCA_037133535.1 Actinomycetes bacterium | reverse complement strand
TGGGGCGAACGTGGTCGCTACATGGTTGCCGCAACATTTGGAAATGTGCACGGTGTTTATAAGCCAGGCAATGTCGTTTTACAACCCAAGATTCTGCGCACTCTGCAAGATGCAGTTGCCGCAACGAAATCCCTTCCTGCTGGAAGCAAGCCGATGGACTTGGTATTCCACGGCGGATCGGGCTCGCTCCTTACTGAGATTCGCGAGGCCCTCGATTACGGCGTAATTAAGATGAATATCGATACCGATACGCAATATGCATTTACTCGCCCAGTGGTTGACCACGTGATGAAAAATTACGATGGCGTGCTGAAGGTTGATAGCGAAGTTGGCAACAAGAAGGCATACGATCCTCGTGCTTGGGGCAAAGCGGCCGAAGCCGGTATGGCTGCTCGCGTAGTCCGTGCCTGCGAAGACCTTCGCTCCACCGGCACTTCACTGTTGAAGTAGTACCTACAATCGAAAGCGAGAAGTAATTCATGCCTGCATTAGTTCTGCTCGGAGCACAGTGGGGCGACGAGGGAAAAGGTAAGGCAACCGATTTACTCGGAGATCGAGTCGATTATGTAGTGCGCTATCAAGGCGGAAATAACGCAGGCCACACCGTTGTTATCGGTGATCAGAAATATGCGCTCCACTTACTTCCATCAGGAATTCTCAGCCCCAATGTTGTTCCAGTTATTGGTAATGGTGTTGTTATCGATCCAGGTGTCCTTCTGGAAGAGATCGCAGGACTCAAAGAGCGCGGTATCGATTGCTCAAAATTAGTTATTAGCTCTAATGCACACTTAATTACTCCCTACCATCGCACGATCGACAAAGTTTCGGAGCGATTCTTGGGTAAGGCAAAAATTGGTACAACTGGTCGCGGTATTGGCCCTGCCTATGCTGACAAGATCAATCGCATCGGTATTCGCGTGCAAGATTTATTCGACCCATCAATTCTGCGCCAGAAAATTGAAGGTGCTCTTAAAGATAAGAACCAAGTTCTTATCAAAGTATTTAATCGTAAAAATATTGAAGTAGATGAAGTCCTTGATGAGTACTTGAAATACGCTGAAATTCTCCGGCCTTATGTGGCTGATACCTCGCTTCTTCTAGATCAAGCACTTGCTGCAGGAAAACGGGTACTTCTTGAAGGTTCACAAGGAACTCTGCTCGATGTTGATCACGGCACTTATCCCTTTGTTACATCGAGCAATCCCACTGCAGGTGGTGCATGTACTGGTTCTGGAATTGGTCCAACCAAGATCACTCGGGTTATCGGCATTGTTAAGGCCTATACAACTCGCGTGGGTTCTGGCCCATTTCCTACCGAACTCTTTGATGAAGATGGTGCAGCGCTACAACGCATCGGCGGCGAAGTGGGTGTCACAACTGGTCGTGCTCGCCGTTGCGGTTGGTATGACGCACCGATCGCCCGTTATGCAGTGCGGGTAAATGGCCTAACTGATTTCTTCCTTACTAAGCTCGATGTTCTTACCGGCTGGGAGAAAATTCCAGTCTGTGTTGCTTATGAAATCGATGGCAAGCGAGTGGAAGAACTTCCAGCATCGCAATCTGATTTCCATCACGCAAAACCAATTTATGAATATCTGCCAGGTTGGAAAGAGGATATTCGAAGTGCGCGCAAACTCTCTGATCTACCCAAGAATGCGCAAGCCTACGTAGCTTTCTTAGAGAAGATCTCTGGTGCACCGATGAGTGCAATCGGAGTTGGCCCAGGTCGCGATGAAACGATTGTCGTAAAGGACTTTCTATAACCAATGAAAATCCTCCTAGTCGGAAGCGGCGGCCGCGAGCACGCACTTGCACTAGGGCTACATCAAGATCCGGCAGTCAGTGATTTACATTGCGCACCAGGAAATCCTGGCATCGCTGAATTTGCCACACTCCATCCAGTTGATGTCACTGATAACAGCGCAATAACCTCACTGGCTCAATCTTTAGCGGTTGATTTAGTTGTCGTGGGGCCAGAAGTTCCACTTGTCAATGGCGTCGCAGATGCACTTCGTGCCGCGGGTATTCCCACTTTTGGCCCCTCAAAGGCTGCAGCGCAATTAGAGGGTTCAAAGAATTTTGCTAAAGAAGTTATGCGTGATGCCGGAGTGCCAACGGCTCGTAGCTTTACTTGCACAACTGAGCAAGAAATTGCAGCAGCACTCGATGAGTTCGGTGCACCTTATGTTGTTAAAGATGATGGCCTTGCAGCTGGCAAAGGCGTAGTTGTTACTCATGATCGAAGTGAAGCACTTGCTCATGCCCTCTCATGCAAGCGCGTAGTAATTGAAGAATATTTAGCAGGTCCGGAAATTTCACTCTTTGGTATTTCCGACGGGCAGAGCATTTTGGCGATGCAACCTGCCCAAGATTTCAAACGTGCACATGACAACGATGAAGGTCCAAATACTGGTGGCATGGGTGCGTACTCACCACTGCCATGGGCACCCAGTGACATCATCGAAGATACTCACAAACAAGTTTTAGCACCGATGATTGCTGAGATGGCAGCGCGTGGTACGCCATTTATTGGATTGCTCTATGCCGGACTCGCGCTGACCGACCACGGTATTCGAGTCATTGAATTCAATGTGCGCTTTGGTGATCCAGAAACACAAGTCTTAATTCCACGGTTAATAACACCACTTGGTCAATTGCTGTTGGCAGCTGCCACCGGAAATCTTGCCAAGCAAGAATTACAATGGCGCGATGACAGTGCTGTCACTGTTGTTCTTGCCGCGGGTGGTTATCCAGCCGCACCTGTGACTGGCGGAGTAATAAGTATTCCTGCCGGCATTTCTGGGGCTACTGTTTTTCATGCCGGCACTGCGTTAAGAGATTCAGAATTGATTTCTACTGGCGGCCGCGTCTTGAGTGTTACGGGTACAGGCAGCGACCTCACCGAGGCCCGCGATAAGGCCTATCGGAGCATTTCGCAGATACGGCTCGATAAATCCTTCTATCGCAGCGATATCGCGCTCAATGCGTCGGTGGCAGAGAAGGGCAATTAAATGCGAGAGAATGACGTAGTGAGCGTATTAGCCAACCGTTATGCATCGGCGGCTATGCGCGAAGTTTTTTCTCCTGAAGCCAAAATAATTGCAGAGCGCAAACTCTGGATTGCCGTTGCACGGGCGCAATCAGGACTGGGTCACGCCATCGACGCCAAAGTTATTGCCGACTACGAGAAGGTAGTTGAAAAAGTTGATTTGAAATCTATCGATGAGCGAGAGAAGAAAAATCGCCACGATGTAAAGGCAAGAATTGAAGAGTTCAATGCACTCGCCGGTCACGAGGCAATTCATGCCGGAATGACAAGTCGCGATCTCACTGAAAATATTGAAGCGCTCCAGATTTTGCGCGGCCTAGAAATTGTGAAAGCAAAGACCATCACAGTCTTGGCCCGAATGGCTGAGCGCGCCAGTGAATACAGCGATTTGGCAATTACTGG
>JBAXNY010000111.1:0-3473 GCA_037133535.1 Actinomycetes bacterium | reverse complement strand
TTGTTCTAATTTAACTGCAACATCTACTTTGTAGGCTCGAACGTTGGTACCGAAAGCAGATAGCGCTTCAACTGCTTTGAGATTCTTCTCAGGATTGCGCGCCCAGATTGCAACGTCAGCTCCTGCTTTGGCTAGGCCAGTGGCCATAGCTAAACCAATTCCACCGTTACCGCCAGTGACTACTGCAACTTTGCCAGTGAGATTAAATGCCGAAGCGGTGCCCGATTCCATTGCACCATTCAAGCCGCTTAACACATTGGTGTAAACCCCTGCCATACTAAGGAAATCATGAGCACAGTAAAGAAGTGGAGTGCGCGAGATGCGAAGCAGTACATCATCGTGCCATCAACTCTTGATCATAAATATTCGCGCGGCGTCCTCGGAGTAATTACCGGATCGGCACAGTATCCAGGTGCGGCAGTTCTGAGTACATCAGCGGCACTTGCTACAGGTGTGGGAATGGTTCGATTTAATTCATCATCAGGACTTGCCCATCTTGTATTACATGGCGCACCAGAAGTTGTTGTGCAGCCTGGAAAAGTATCGGCCTGGCTCTTAGGTTCTGGAATTGATCACCGTAAATATCGTCATTACTCAACGTGGTTGCGACATCGTTGGTTTGCGCTAGCAAAGCGACAGAACTACCCCACTGTTCTCGATGCAGGTGCGCTCGATCTTGCGGGAAAACTGAACCAACCCACCGTTATCACTCCGCACTATGGCGAGTTAGCTAGGTTGCTGACTGCTCGTGGCACTGTGGTTACTGCCGAAGCAATTGAAGGAAATTTCCGCAAGTGGGCCAGTACTGCAGCTCAATTACTTGGTGTCACCGTTCTTCTTAAAGGTTCAGTCAGTGTTATCGCGCATGGTGAGACTGTGATTGAAATGCCAGCGGCAACACCATGGCTTGCAACTGCCGGCACCGGCGATGTTCTTGCCGGAATTCTCGGCGCACTAGTTGCAACAAATACCATCGAGATTCTTAATGACCCTGAGCGATTAGCGCACCTTGCCGCCACTGCATGCCACATCCATAACGCAGCAGCGCTGCGCGCATCCGATGGTGGCCCGATTAGCGCTACCTCTTTGCTGAGCGAAATTTCTGGTGTGGTTGCTGATCTGATCTAGGGATTTCCCCAGCGCTACTTTCCAAGAGAATAAACGGAAGGTATTTTTCTCAGGAGAGAGTCGACCTAGTTTTCATTGGGAGGGCTATGAACGAGCGAGTAATTCTCTTCGATAAGAATCCATTTGAATCTGCAATTTTGAGCGCTGCGCTGCAATTGCATGGAATCTCTGTTGTAGGTCAGGTGCGAAATACCGAAATAGCCCGGCGGTTAATTCAAACTCTCAATCCAGATGCACTTATTGCAGATATAGATGGCGCTCCCGTGGAATGTCTGGAATTAATAATTGCAGTGCGAAAACTCAAGCCCGACTTAGGAATTCTTATGACCACCGTATTGCCAGATTTGAGAATACTTGGTTTACGAGATTCCCAGCTGCCACCAGGAAGTAAGATTGTTTTGAAACGTAATTTAACCGACCTTAATCTCATCTGCTCTTCGGTTACAGATTCCGTAAGTAGCGCGGTCGAGAGCGCACCATCTCACTGGGTAAAGGTGAATACGCCTCGAGAAGATGAAATTATGCGTGAGAAAATTTCTGCTCTGACAGATATTCAGATCGAAACTCTGCGGATGCTCTGTGATGGCTTGAGTAATAAAGAAATCGCCAAGCGACGTTTCGTCTCTGAGAAAGCGATAGAGCAGATAGTTTCGCGGATTGCTGAGGAGCTGGGTTATACATACGACACGCATCAGAATTTGCGAGTGCTCCTTGTGGCCGAATACTTTCACTGGCTCGGTGTTGCCCGCAAGTAACTCATCTCCTTATTCGTTATATTCAACGAATGCCATTAGATCTCCCAACTCTGCGTTCTCAGTGGAATCAGGTTCTCGATCACCTAGAGCGAACAGATCGAGTGACATGGATAGCATTCTTTGATGCGCGATTGGCCTCGCTTGATGGAAGAACTCTCACTCTCGATTTCTCCGATAGCCGCAAGTTTGGTGCGCCACACGAATACAGCGCAGTTCGTGATCGACAAATACAATCTTTAGTGGCAGCAATTCACTCCATTACTGGAGAGAGACTCGAAGTGGTTGAGAAGTGAAACGCTCTCTTCTTGCGGGAATACTGCTCCTCAATTGCGTCCTCATTGGTCCAGCGCAGGCAACCACATACAAAGTAACACTTGCAATTTCTCAGAGTTTGGCCGATGTTGAATCAACCGTAACTTTATCTGGTGCGATCGCTCCGATAAAGAAGAGCGTGCCTATTTCAATTCAAGTAAAGCTCAATGGCAAATGGCTACCTACTTTTCTCACGAGTAAAACGAGCTCCAGCGGTAAATGGAAAATTGTTGCAAAGGCCACCGCCCTTGATGCCGAAGTTGCTTATCGCGCCGTTGCAAAAGTACTTAAAAAAACTTACACATCTCCCGTCGTAACTCTGGCAGTTCAACAACGAAGCCAAATCTCTGAACTTGATCCGCAAACTCTTATCGAACAAGCGGGTCCCGGAACACGCATTGCAGGTGTCGACATAAGTAAATGGCAGCACCCTAATGACCGCCTCATTGACTTTGCCAAGATGTACAAGGCAGGCGTGCGCTTTGTCATGATCAAGGCATCGGATACCCGTGATTTATCTGATGCGCAAGCGAATAAATGGGTGCGAGTTGATGCGCTGGCAGCTAAGAGCGCTGGTCTCTATACCGGCTTTTATCACTACGCGACTCTGCCCGATTCCACTGATGCTGCAGTAATTATCAAAGACGCGCAGACACAAGCACAGAAAGCTATTTGGCGACTTGCAAGTATTGGCGGCTATACAAATCGTGATTTATCGTATGCACTCGATTTAGAAAATAATTGTATTCGGGCTGCAAGTAATGGAAATTGCGCAAAGTATGCCTCTCGCAATGCAGTGACACTCTTTGCCAAAACGTGGCTTACGACTTTCGCCGAAAAAACTGGCCGCAAACCAATTCTCTATTCTTACTCACAATTTCTTGAGAACGCCATGACTCGTGATTCCGCCTTGGCGCAGTTCCCACTCTGGATTGCGCATTACTCCATTAACCCAGCCGACCCATTAGCTCAGCCAGGAAAGAAAGTTGGTGGTTGTTATGTGCACTCTTGGACATCAGCCGACTGCCAATCTGAGTGGACGATCTGGCAGTACTCATCCTGTGGAATTGCCGGCAAGTATGGCGTGCCAGGATCACGAGTCGATCTCAATGTTTTTCGTGGCACACCTGATTCATTTCTTAATTTAATTAAAGGTACATGGACGCCAGAAGCAGCTGACATGATGCCAGTGGGTGAAACTTCAACGATGCAGATTCTCTCGACGCAAAGTGGTGCATCTGATAAACCTCTTATTTTTTCAGTGAATGTCACCCGACC
>JBAXNY010000110.1:0-3488 GCA_037133535.1 Actinomycetes bacterium | reverse complement strand
GGCCTATGAAAAAGCTCATAGCCCCGAAAATCTCTGGCCCGCGATAATTGCCGAGTGTAAGGCTGCCGGAATGCACAACTACACCGGCTATATCGGAGGTCCTGGCAATCGCATGGTTGTTGGATACTTTGAAGTTGATAGCGTTGAAAAGATGAACGACTATCTTTCAAAAAGTGAGATAAATTCTGAATGGTCACAAATCATTACGCCCTTAATGGAGACGGGTGGCGATGTGGCTAACGGATCCATGGAATTTATGCGCCCTATTTGGCGAATCGATTAGGATTCGCGCTCATTACGATCAGGTTTTAAACTTGGTGTATGTGGTGAGCATGGTGGTGACCCAACAAGTATTCATTTCTTCTATGAAATTGGTTTGGATTACGTCTCGTGCTCTCCATTTAGAGTCCCAGTTGCCAGATTGGAATCTGGCCGTACAGTTGCGCTAAGAATGGTGAAAGAGATTTCAAGCCTATAACTGAAAGAATTGATCCCGAGTAATCTCTCGATAGATCTCTACGATGTTATGACTGGCTAATAAGTGGCTCGACCACCTGAGGCATCAAAGGTAAAGCCTGTTGTAAAGGAACAGGCACTTGATCCCATAAATGCCAGAATTTCAGCTACCTCCTCAGCCTCACCTACCCGACCCATTGGAATGCGCGAGATCATGTACTTTAAGGTTTCATCGCTTGTATCTGCATTCATCGGTGTGCGAATTACAGCGGGAGCAAGAGCATTAATCGTGATTCCTTCAGGGGCTATCTCCTTGGAAACGCCTTTGATAAATCCAATCATTCCTGACTTTGATGCGTTGTAGGGGCTCATGCCTGGATTTCCTTCTTTACCTGCAATTGATGCCACATGTGCAATACGGCCGTATTTTGCCTTCTTCATATGTGGAACCACGGCTTGTGTCAGCCACACGGTTCCGAAGAGATTAACGCGAATTGTGGCTTCAAATTCTTCCCACTTCACGTCTTCGACTTTAACATTAGTAGGACCGACTACTCCAGCGGTGTTAATCAGTGCGTCAACACGTCCGGTGAGGTTGAAGATGGCATCGATATTTTGCTTAACAGAACTTTGGCTAGCAAGATCGATTGTTGCGATTTGATTATCGGGTAGAGAGAGCTCTTTCTGTAATGTAGCGAGCCCCTCGCGGGCTATGTCGAGCGCAAATACTTTTCCACCACGTTCGGCAACTAGTCGCGCGGTTGCTGCTCCAATACCACGTGCCGCACCAGTGATAACTACTACTTGTCCGGCATAGCTAGTTTTACTCTCTGACACTGAGCTCTCCTTTAGTGATGTATAGAAGAAGGATATTTAGGAAGTAAGACCCTTGGCAATGCTTGTAGCGATTTTTTCAATAATTGGTCCAGGTTCACTGATGCAAATCTGAATATCTGGCTCTATTGAGTCCAAACTTGATATCGAATGAAATTTCTGAATTATTTCATTTGAATCGTTTAAAGTGATTTGGCCGCAGATTAGGGCGACAGGAACTGATAAATCCGATGCAATTTTAAGAATTCCCAAAGGAGCTTTTCCGCGCAAACTCTGTGAATCGAATCTTCCCTCTCCAGTGATCACTAAATCAGCCCCCTGGAGTTTTTCTGCGAATTGCAGCAAGTCTAGGAGCAGCTCAATTCCGCTTTGTGGAATGGCGTGCAGGAATGTCATTGCCATATAACCAAATCCGCCCGCGGCACCTGCTCCAGGTGTATTGACGTGGGCTTCCCCAGCAAGGCTGGAAAAGTGAGAGAGCGCACTTTCTAAAAGAACTACCTGTGCACTAGAAGCACCCTTCTGGGGCGAGAAAACATGTGCTGCGCCTTCAGTGCCAAGAAGTGGATTAGTGACATCAATAGCCAGACTAAATTCGACTTCAGAGATACGCGCATCTAGCCTGCTCAGATCTATCTGCTGACAGTGCTGCAGAGCAGCTCCACCAAGGGAAATCTCGGTACCGTGTCCATTAAGTAAACGTGCACCTAGTGCTTGAAGTGCCCCTGCGCCAGCATCCGTACATGCAGAACCCCCGACAGCAAGAATTATTCTGGTTGCACCCTTATCAAGTGCAGCTCTAATGAGTTCGCCGGTGCCAAATGAAGATGCTGTAAGCGGCTCAAATTCTTTGCCTGGAAGTTGGGATAAGCCAGATGCTTGCGCTAATTCAATGAGAGCAGTGGTGTCACGCATTCCAAATTTGGCTTGCACTATTTCACTTGTCGGACCTCTGACATCTATCTGGTGTGATTCAAAGCCTGCCCTAAGGACGGCATCTAGCGTTCCTTCACCACCATCGCCAATTGCAATCTTCACCGTTTCACATTCTGGGATAACAGAGTGAATACCAGCTTCAATCCATGTTGCAATCTCACTGGACGTTGCACTGCCCTTAAATGAGTCTGGGGCTATGAGAATCTTCATGTATGCATCTTATGAGCGCTGCGCTAATCTTACGACTATGAAAATCGCGCGATTTGGTCAGGTTGGTTCAGAACGTCCTGCTGTGATGGTGAGCCAGACTCAAGCAGTCTATGTCGATCACTTAATTAAGGATTGGAACCGCCCTGAGCTTGAAGCAGGTGCGCTCGATAAGGTGAAGTCAGCAGATCTTTCATCACAGACTCCCTTTGATATTGCAGGACTACGAATCGCAAGTCCTGTAGCTCGTCCCACAAAGCTGATCTGCATCGGGCTTAACTACGCACGTCACGCAGCTGAATCTGGAATGACACCACCACCAGAGCCTGTTGTCTTCATGAAGGCACCTGATTGTCTGATTGGTCCTAACGATGAAATCGCAATTCCACCGAACTCAACAGCGACAGATTATGAAGTTGAACTTGCTATCGTCATTGGAAAGCGCGCACTGTATTTAAAGTCTGAATCAGAGGCTCGTAGCCACATCCTTGGTTACTCCATCAGTCAAGATGTCTCGGAGCGCCACTGGCAGATTGAACGCGCAGGACAGTGGGTCAAGGGAAAGTCATTTCCCACATTTAATCCCATGGGACCTGCAATTGTTACTGAAGATGAATTTAAGCCAGATGATGTGCGCCTGTATTGCACAGTCGATGGAGAGAAGCGACAAGATTCTCGCACCAGCGATCTGATCTACGGAATCGATCACATCGTCTGGTACTTAAGCCAATTTATGGAGCTCTTCCCAGGAGATGTCATCAATTCTGGAACACCTGAAGGTGTTGGCATGGGATTTAAACCAACGAAGTATTTAACGCGCGGTCAAGAAGTCATCACTGGCATCGAAGGCCTCGGGGAAATGCGCTCAAAGACTATCTAGCGTTCAGATTTGTGGCGATCAGCCATGGTGTCCATCAAGGCAAAGAGAACTCCCGAAATCACAAAGGTCATATGAATACCGATGCGCCATCCTTCGCGCTTTGGATCAAATGGACCTTCATGCATAAAGTCCTTAAGAAGTTCAATCACAGAGATTGCAACAAGAGAACCAATCA
>JBAXNY010000109.1:0-3551 GCA_037133535.1 Actinomycetes bacterium | reverse complement strand
CGGGAGAAAATGCGGGACGATCAACTAAGACAACCTCAACGTTGGTGATTTTCATGCGTGGATACGCCCCTTTTCTTTTGGTTTATAACGAAATGATAACGATTCGAATCGCCGAAAGGAATTCTTGAAAAAATACTATACGAAATAGTATCCCTGGGTCTAGAGTCACCTCAACTGGCTAGACAGGGCAGACCCGTCTCTGTCGTCAGATTGAAAGAAATGAGGAATACCTTGAAGAAGAAATACTCACTGTTGGCACTTGCCGCAGCTGCAGTAGTTGGCGGAACTCTTGTTACCCCAATGCCTGCTCAAGCAGCAATTCCATCACTCCTAGTTTGGGTAGATAGCCCACGCCTTCCAGGCGCACAGGCTTATGCCAAAATCATGGCAGGAAAAGTAAATGTGAAGGTCGAACTTCACGCACAGGGCGATCTACTCGCAAAGGTGCAGTTGTTCAACCGCGTTAAGAAGGGTTGGCCAGATGTAGTTTTCGGTCCACCAAATGACGTTGCTGTTTTGAAGAACCCAATTATTGGCAATGCTCGTGAAATCTCAAGCATGCTCACAAAAGCTGAAGTGACCAACATGGGCCACTTGAACGATTGGTGCAAGTCTTCAGATGGTAAGTACTACTGCGTTAAGAATGACATGGCGCAATCAGTGCTCTGGTATGACACCGTGCTCTTCAAGCAATTCAACTACACAGTTCCAAAGACTATGGCTGACTTGTTTAAGATTGGTGCAGATCTAGCTGCTAACCACCCAGGATATTCACTCGGTGCACTTGGCGATGCTGCTGCATACTCTTCATACTTCTGGCCATCACAATGCCCATTGAACAACGAGAAGTCTTCGACTCGCGTTGTTATCAATGCAAAGGATCCAAAGTGCACACGCGTTACTGCTGCACTTCAGCCTTTGATTGATAAGGGTGTTTACTCTGCAGGTTCTGCATTCGCACCTGAATTCGTGAAAAACGTTGGCCAAGCCGGCAAGCTCGTTGCTCACATCGGACCATCATGGTTTGGTGAGTTCGTACTTCGCCCAGCTAGCTCATACGCAATTCCAGCAGGTCGCCTCTCAGCAGCTCCAATGCCAACATGGGATAACGAGACTGTTGCTTACTCAGGTGAATGGGGCGGTGGCATTTACACCATCTCACCACACGCTAAGTCTCCACGCGCAGCACTTGATTTCGCACTCTTCATGGTGGGCGACAAGCGCAACGTTGTAGATGTACTTAACCCAGATGGCAGCCATGGCGCACCAACATTCCCTGCATACTTGCCAGGTAATGCGCTCTGGAAGGCCAAGATCGATGCTGACACTTACTACGCATCAAGCCCATATGCAGCAATGGCTGCACAGGCAGGCAAAGTATGGACCGGCGTAAAGCCAGTTCGTTACGACGCCGATGGTGCATGGGGTGCTTCATTTAGCACAGAGCTAGCAAAGTCGAAGAACATTCAGGCTGCGCTCGATGCCTATGCTGCATACACCTCGAACCTAGCTCAGCAATTGGGCTACGAGATCAGCACAAAGTAGTACCGACTTCGCCTTGTAAGAGGTAAGTCGAAGAAGCGGCAGGTTGGATTAATCTCCAACCTGCCGCTTCATTAAAAATTTTCTGACATTTCTTGAAGTAGATGAGGTTGGTAATGGCAAAGAAAGTTAAGCGGTATCGCCAACGCAATGGCTTAATGATTGCGATGTTGACGCCATACCTAGCACTTTTGATCGTCTTCGGCATTGTGCCCTTGATCATGGCGGTCTTTGAAGTCCCACAAAAGTCAATGAGTAATCAAAATGGCGGTTGGGATGCCTTCCAGATTGTAATTAAGGATTTCCGCTTCGCTAAAGCGGCGGAGCATGTCTTGAGTTTCATGGCAATTTTTGTGCCAATTATGATCATCTTTGTTATCGCAATGGCACTGATGCTTGATGCACAGCCAAGCAAGTGGAAGAAGTACTTACGCCTTGCCTACATTGTTCCAGCATCAATCTCTGGTTCGGTCGCGGTTCTGGTTTGGTATGTAATTTTCGAACCAACTCTCAGCCCAATTCGTGCTTTTCTTAATCTGATCGGACTCAAACAAGCTACTCAGATTTGGCAGACTCAAAATCTCGTCTACTTATTGGCAATCATGGCCTTCTTCTCTCTAGCTGGTAACTGGATTCTTATTCAATACGGCTCGCTACAGAGCGTTTCTGGTGAAATTATCGAAGCCGCTCGCGTGGATGGCTGCACTCCATTTCAACTTGCGATTCGAATTAAATTGCCGTTGATCCGTAAATACATCATTTACATGGCTGTTTTGATCTTCGCTGGTGGATTGCAGATTTTCGTAGAGCCACAATTGCTGACCACAAGTGTGTATACCGGTATTGCAAATGCTTGGTCTTTCGATCAGCTTTCTTACGATTTAGCATTTAAGAGCGGAGACTTTGGCGGCGCATCTGCGCTCTCCCTCATGCTTCTACTTCCAAGCTTCCTTGGCGCACTTGTCGTGATCTTCAAGACCGACATGTTCGATGAGGCTAAAGCTCCTGGTAAACCGATTGCGGCGGAGGGATAAGCCATGGCCATTTTAAAGAAGAAATCCAAAGGAAGTATCAACCAAAATAGTCCGATTGGTATGGCTCTAGTTAACACTTGGCTCATTGCCTTTGCGATTGTCAGTGTTGTTCCAATGATGTGGCTGATCGTGGCTCCTTCAAAGACTGACCCGGAAATTACCTCTCGTAACCCTCTGGCATTTGGCACATTTGGTGGCTACATAAAGGCGTGGAAGAACCTTCAGTACTTTGATGATGGTGTTATCGGTCGCTGGGTTATTAACTCGATTGTTTATACTCTGGCAATTTGCGTAGTTGCAACAATTACTGCATCTCTTGCCGGCTTCGTAATTTCGGCATCACGCATTAAGTTCAAGCGCACCTTCCTTATCAGTACCTTGGTAATGATGTTGGTGCCGCCTGTTGCGTTGGTTATTCCACTCTTCGTAGAAGTTGATAAATTCAAATTAATTGATAATCCATTATCGGTAATTTTAATTTCATCTCTCTACCCATTTGGCGCTTTCTTGTCGTACATCTACTACACAACGACCGTTCCTCCTGAGCTGTATGAATCGGCTCGCCTCGATGGCTGTAGTGATATCAAGTTGTATACCAAGATCGCACTTCCACTCTCTGGTCCACTTCTTTCTTTGCTGGCCTTCTTTGCCTTCACCGGTAACTGGGCTAATTACTTCATGCCGTACATCATGTTGCCTTCGAGCACTAATTACACCTTGCCACTGGGCATGGGCTTCCTCTTTATGTCGACGCCAGCTATTAACCCAGGTGTAGGTGCAACTTCGGTTCCAATCATGAAACCAGAAATTGCACTTGCCGGTGTCCTTGTTGCTGTGCCAATCATGATTATGTTCTTGATTTCACAGAAGCGTTTGGTTCGAGGCATGCTCGCAGGATCGATTAAGGAGTAAGTACCTCTTTCTAGGAGATCAGCGCGATGGCTCACAACACCCAAGTACGACTTCGCACTGGTC
>JBAXNY010000108.1:0-3582 GCA_037133535.1 Actinomycetes bacterium | reverse complement strand
CCCGATGGCGAAGTTCTTCTCGAAGTTTCCAGTTTAGGCAAAGATGCACAGCGCCTACATGCATGGGCGAAGACTCCCGGTGTGAGTGGCGATCGCGATGATGCACCCGATGTCGATCGCAGAGTCTGGATGGCGAATTCACTCTCGGGTCGAGAGTGTGTCGGCGCTGATGTCTGCGCCTATGGCTCGCAATGCTTTGCGGCAAATGCCAAAGCGAAGGCGCAATTGGCTGACATCGTCGTCACCAACCACACACTCCTTGCCATTGAAATCGTTGACTCACATCCGATTCTGCCCGAGCGCGATGCAATCATTCTCGATGAGGCACATGAATTTATGGATCGCACCACACAAGCTGTTACGGAAGAGCTCACCACTGCACGTGTACAGCGAGCCGCTGCAATGGCGCGCAAATTAATGCCAGGCAAACTCAGCGCCGCGCTCACTACTGCGGCAGATTCATTTGATGATGCGATGACTGGCTATGGCGAACGAGTGCGTTATGAAACATCGCTCCAAGGTCGCTTGAGTGAAATTCCATCCGAACTTGAAGCACCCATTCGCAAAGTGCGTGAAGCCGCAGCTGCAATTGTGCAATCGATTACCGCCGATGAAGAGATTATCGACTCCGATGCACTTGCCGAACGTGCTCGGGTGAAAGGCGCAGTCAATGAAGTCAAAACTACTGCAGATAAAGTTCTCAAAATGGGCGATAGCCATGTGCTCTGGTACGAACCAACATTTTCAACGCTTCATTTAGCACCGCTATCGGTCTCTCATGTCTTGCAAGAAAATCTCCTCACTAAGACACCAGTAATTGCCACATCGGCCACACTCACCGTCGGTAAAGGCTTTGATGCAATGGCAAAGACCATTGGCTTTGATGTCGGAGATGATGCGGCAGAGGAGTTTGAAGCAGGCGAAATCGATCCAGCAAATGTGCAGATGCTCGATGTCGGCTCGCCCTTTGATTTTGCACAACAAGGCGTTCTTTACTTACCCAAACATTTACCCGAACCCAGTCGCGACGGCACAAGTCCTCAAGTTTTAGAGGAGCTAGGCGAACTCATCGATGCGGCAGGTGGTCGAACTCTCGCCCTCTTTAGTTCATGGCGCGGGGTAGAGGCGGCAGACATTCATCTCCGTAAAGTTTTAGCAGAGTTACCAATAAAAATTATCACGCAAAAACGTGGCGATGCAGTGGGGCCACTCGTTGAGCGATTTGCCAATGATGAAACATCAGTTCTCCTTGGCACGATGAGTTTGTGGCAAGGCGTCGATGTGCCAGGCAGTGCTTGCATACTTGTCTGCATCGATCGAATTCCATTTCCACGACCCGATGATCCAGTGATGTCAGCTCGCGCTGCGCAGGCCGATGCCTCAGGTGGCAGTGGCTTTATGCAAGTTTCGCTTCCTCGTGCCGCGCTATTGCTGGCACAAGGTACTGGTCGTCTGATTCGCTCCATCGATGATCGTGGCGTTGTAGCGATTTTAGATTCCCGAATTATGACTAAACGTTACGGCGCAACACTTCTCAATTCGATGCCACCGCTCTGGCGCACCTCCGATAAAGCAATTGTGCGCCAATCTCTCGAACGTCTAGCTAGCGAGTTCAGCGAGTAATTTCTGTAGCACCGGCCAAGTCTTAGCAAAACTAGGATGCAATTCCAACAAGACAACCTCTGCAATCGGAATCCATCGCAACTCCAATGACTCATCGTTTGCGGGTACTGCAACTAATTCACTACTTGCCCGAGCAATGATCGTTTCGTAGCGCCACACTTGGTGATCATCAAGGTGGGTTACAAGGGGCTCCAGATGTTTACTATCGATCCCAGTCTCTTCATGTGCCTCTCGGATTGCAGCCTCAAGTGTGCTCTCATGTGAATCACGCGCACCGCCTGGGATGCCCCAAGTATTTCCATTGTGAACCCAATCGGCGCGATGTTGCATGAGAACTTTTCCGTCGCGAATGAGGAGCAAACCGGCAGCGCCATGTTTGCCCCAATGTTTTCCACCGCAACTGCACTCAACCCAGCCATCACCATCGCGCGCAGTCATGAGGCTAGCGTGTCACATTTTCGCTTTACTCTGCGCCACATGAAACGAAAAGTTGTAGGAATTTGCCTGTCACTGACTCTGCTGCAATCACCAACACCATCACTGGCAGCAGATTGCCAAGGTGCGGCCTGTATCGATGTTTACACTGAGAATGGTCAATTAATTATTGAGGGACATAAGAACACCGCGCCAGCACCAGCACCAGCACCTGTGCCAAAAAAGACTCGAGTGCGCTCGAGTATTAAGCCAGCACCTAGACCTAAAACTGTTAAGCCGCGCATTTCTGTTGCACCAAAGCGTGTGGTGCCACGCCCTGTAGCGCCAACGGTCAAAGCAGAATCGCTCAATGATCGGTTAGTTCGATTGGTGCCGGCCGGAGATATTGCATTTGCACCAGCTACCAATGCAGTTGTGCACATTCCAGTAATTTTCTGGAGCAATCTTCCTGAAATTTTTCAGACAGAAGTTGGCGTTATTGGCGAAGTCATTGATGTATCGCTGCGGCCGAGTTTCTTATGGAGTTTTGGTGATGGACAATTCTTCTTAACTACCAGCGTCGGTGCCCCATACCCAAGGAAAGACATTACCCACATCTACGAGAAACCTGGTGAATACACATTAACTCTCGTTGCAACATGGGGCGGGACTTGGGCACGCAATGGTGTGAGCCGCACAATTACTGGCCAGATTCGCAAGGTCAGCACCAAGACGATTCGCATCAATAGTGCGCAGAGCATCTTTACTGGATGAGAACACAGAGGATGGTTTTCCACATTTTCTTCAAGTCTGACAGAAAATTTCCGGCCCAATAATCAGAGTGGGGCAATGACTACATTGACATCACCTCACGATTTACTCGCAGCAGTGCCATTTCTTATCGGTTACCACCCAAGTGATTCCCTAGTTCTAATTACCGTCAATCAGAATCGATTGGGCATGGCGATGCGGATTGATTATCCGATCGCAGTTCCAGCAATTGCCTATCAAGAGCTCTTCTCGCATATTTCTGCGGAGGAGTGCGATGGCTTGCTGATCGTTGCCTACGCACCAACAAAGGCAACGGATAGCGAAGAGATTCTCGCCCAACTCAAAGATTGTGCCAGCCAAAGTGGCATACCGATTCGCGAATCTATAGTGGTCCAGAACTCGCGTTGGCGCTCTCTGCTCTGCGAAGACTTTGAATGCTGTCCACCAGAGGGCAGTGAATTACCTGAAATGAACTCTTCGCGAGTTGCCGTTGAACAAGTTGCTGATGGCAATCCAATGCCGCATAAAGATCTCGCCGACCTCATCAATTCACTTGCGCCACTACCAATTGCAAGTGATCCAGAATTTATTGCCCAAGTTGAAGCGGCACGAATGAGTGATGAGGATCCAGAACTGCAGGTGAAGCAACGAGCCGGCGCGCAAGCAGTCGACCAATTAATGTCTCACTTTCAGATAGAAAATAGCGAACTCATCGCTCGGGTGCTAGGGGCACTTTGCGATATTCAAGTGCGAGATTACGCACTGGGATTGCAC
>JBAXNY010000107.1:0-3616 GCA_037133535.1 Actinomycetes bacterium | reverse complement strand
GTGGACATGAAAGAGCTAGATAACCACGGCGATAACTTGGTATTGATCTGTACTGGATCACAAGGTGAGCCATTAGCTGCGCTATCTCGCATGGCAAATGGCGATCACGCAATTCGTGTTGGCGAAGGTGACACCGTTATTTTGGCCTCATCCCTCATTCCGGGTAATGAGAATCCGGTCTATCGCGTTATTAATGAACTCACACGATTTGGCGCGAAGGTAGTTCATAAAGCCAATGCGCTCGTGCACGTATCGGGCCATGCTGCTGCAGGTGAATTGCTCTACTGCTACAACATTGTTAAACCAAAACATGTCATGCCGGTTCATGGCGAATGGCGCCACATGAAGGCCAATGCCGAACTGGCAATTCAAGCTGGAATGAAGCGCGAGAATGCTGTTGTTGTTGAAAATGGCATCGTCGTAGATCTCATCAATCACGAAGTAAACATTGCAGGCGCTGTCCCAGTTGGTTATGTCTATGTTGATGGTCAGAGCATTGGCGACATCACGGAGAGCTCACTGAAGGATCGCAGAATTCTTGGCGAAGAAGGATTTATCTCAGTAGTTGTTGTTATTGAATCACAGAGTGGAAAGATCGTTGCCGGACCTGATATTCATGCACGTGGTTTCGCTGAAGATGCAGCGCTCTTTGATGAAGTAAAGAGTCGGATTGAAAAAGCACTTGCAACTGCAGTAGCCGATGGAATTAATGGCACACATCAACTCTCGCAAATAGTACGTAAGACAGTGGGTAATTGGGTTGGCGCAGAACACCGTCGCCGACCAATGATTCTTCCAGTCGTCATCGAGGTCTGATCCCTTTTCATTGAGGCGGCGCGCCTAGGTCGGTGCGAATTGCGCAGCAATTACGCTACGGATGTGGCAAAACGCAAAGCAAAATCAGCAGGTGCCGGTAAGGCCATCACACGCGGTGCATCACAAGGCATCGGGTGGATTTGGCGTGCGATTGCAAAGGGCATTGGCGTGTCGATTCGCTTCGTTGCCCGCGGTGCAAAGGATTTAGATCCAGCACATCAACGCGATGGGTATGCACTGCTTTTATTGGTTATCGGATTGTGTGCAGTTGCCGGAACTTGGCTTCGCTCTAGCAATTGGTTTGGCCATGCGCTCTACTCATTCTTTTATGGCGGATTTGGCCGAATTGGTTTTCTTACCCCAGTAATTCTCTTCTACTTTGCGCTGCGCCTCTTTCGAGTTCCCGATGAGAAGGCAGCAACGGGGCGAATCACTATCGGTGCGCTATCACTGTTGGTTAGCTCAACTGGTTTAATGCACATGCTCGCCGGCTCTAGCGGCACTGGTGCAACTGCAATGCGACATGGTGGTGGCTGGATTGGTTATGGCGTCTCCACTCCATTAGTGGCGCTGATGACTTCACTTCTGGCATACCCCACCTTGATCGCTATTTTGATATTTGGCTTACTAGTCATCACCTCGACTCCACTCTCTTCAGTATTTATTCGGATTAAAACCACTTTTATCTGGCTTTTTGCTCAATTCTCTAGTCGCCGCAAACAAAGTGATGAGCTCTTTGAGATTAGTGAATCTGAACCATTCGAGACACCACTCGTGGCTGACTTTCCGCACGATGATGAGTTTGAAGACGAGGAAGAACCATTTGCAACAGAACCAACTGCTCAGATTCCGGTAGCGAGCACGGCACCGAGTGCACCGCTTCGTCCAGTTCAATTACTTCTTACAAGCGATGCGAAATATGAATTGCCACCGCCTGAAACGCTGCGCGCTGGCACTCCGTCAAAGCCAAAGAGCAAAGCAAATGAGAGTGTTGTCGCTGCTCTCACTGAAGTCTTTAAACAATTTGAGATTGATGCCGAAGTAACTGGCTTTATGCGTGGACCAACAGTTACTCGCTATGAAGTTGAGTTAGGTAGTGCAGTAAAAGTGGAAAGAATCTCTGCGCTCACTAAAAACATTTCCTATGCAGTTGCCAGCGGCGATGTGCGAATCCTTTCGCCGATTCCGGGTAAATCTGCCGTAGGAATTGAAATCCCCAATGTCGATCGAGAGATTGTGGCGCTGGGGGATGTGCTCCGCTCTAGTGTTGCCGGACAAGATCTTCACCCTATGTTGGTCGCACTCGGCAAAGATGTAGAAGGCAATTTTATCTGCGCAAACTTAGCGAAAATGCCGCACTTACTAGTTGCTGGTGCAACTGGTGCTGGTAAATCTTCGATGATCAACTCGATGATTACATCAATTTTGATGCGCTCTACTCCCGATGATGTTCGGTTAGTTCTCATTGATCCGAAGCGAGTTGAACTCACTTGTTACGATGGCATTCCACATTTAATTACACCAATTATTACTAACCCCAAGAAGGCAGCCGATGCGCTGCAATGGGTGGTGCGCGAAATGGATCTTCGTTATGAAGATCTCTCTACCTTTGGCTTCCGCCACATCGATGATTTCAATAAAGCGGTACGAACTGGCAAAGTTGTAGCACCTGCAGGAAGTGATCGTGTTCTAGAGCCTTATCCCTACCTGCTCATTGTCATTGATGAATTAGCAGACCTGATGATGGTTGCTGCCAAAGAGGTAGAAGAGTGTGTAGTTCGTATTACTCAGCTTGCCCGATCTGCTGGTATTCACTTAGTACTTGCAACACAGCGCCCTAGCGTTGATGTAGTCACCGGTTTAATTAAAGCCAACGTGCCATCGCGTCTAGCATTCGCAACTAGCTCTTTAGCTGATAGTCGAGTAATTCTCGATACACCTGGTGCCGAGAAACTTGTCGGCCAAGGCGATGGATTATTTATTCCTATGGGTGCAAGTCGTGCCATGCGAATTCAAGGCGCTTATGTATCTGAACGCGAGATTGAAGCCGTGGTAAATCACGTGAAGAAACAACTTGCACCGCGCTATCGAGATGATGTTCTAGTTCCTACTAAGCATGCCGCGCTCGGAGATCGGGAAATTGGCGACGATTTAGATATGTTGATTCAGTCAGTTCACTTAGTAGTGACTACACAATTTGGATCTACCTCAATGCTTCAACGAAAGTTGCGCATTGGTTTTGCAAAGGCTGGCCGCATGATGGATCTCATGGAGTCGCGCGGAATTGTTGGACCATCTGAAGGATCGAAGGCGCGCGCAGTTCTGGTGAAGCCAGAAGAGCTGGATGAAGTTTTAGCGAATTTAGAGAGTCATTAGTGTGATCTCTCAGGGTGACAATCTGGGAATTTAGTGGAAACTCTTCTTTACCCTAGAGAAAAGCCTTACCCTTTACTTAAGTAGCACTCACCCCGGAGTGCTACTTCTCGCGAAGAAAGGTGGAGACACTTGTCAACTGTCTCATCTTTAGGCGCAGCACTGCGGAGTGCACGCAAGAGCGCTGGACTATCTCTTGATGAACTCTCGCAGCAAACTAATATCCGGGCCAGTTTAATTACCCAATTTGAAGATAATAATTTCATTGGAGCAGGTGGCAGTACTTATGCTCGCGGACATATCCGGAACATTGCACAGATTCTTAAATGTGACGCCGCAGCACTCTTGGATTTGTATGAAGTAGAGCATGGTGAAGCTACACGCTTGATTCACGATCAATTGGTGGAGAGCAATGTGTCACTACCTA
>JBAXNY010000106.1:0-3619 GCA_037133535.1 Actinomycetes bacterium | reverse complement strand
ATGCAATTTCCATTACGCAATCCGGTAGTAAAGGCAATTTTAGTGGGCTGCCGCAGCGCCAAAGAAGTTGAGAGCAATATTGAAAATTTTGATAAAACCGTTCCAGAAGAGGTCTGGACCGAATTAGCGAAAGTTCAAGAATAGGAAATCACCATGGCACTTGACCCACAATGCAAAGCATTTCTTGATCGGGTAAAGAGTTTTAATATTCCAGATCTGCCAGTGCAAGGTGTGCACTTTGCCAGAAGCAATGGCCATGGTGAACCAGATATCAGCGGTCCACTTGATCCATCTGTTCGCATGGAGCATCGCTATCTGACAACAGCTACCGCAGATGTGCCAATTACGATTTACACCCCATCCAGTTCTGGTCCTAAAAATGGAATGGCCTACTTCCATGGCGGAGGTTGGGTTCTCAATTACATTAATAAATATGATGCCCAACTCACAGCAATGGCAGCGATGACGAATTCAGTAATTGTTGCTGTCAATTACCAGAAGGCGCCAGAGCATAAATTTCCAATTCCCTTTGATGATTGCTACACGCTGCTGGAATGGATGAATGCCAATCTGAAAGAACTTGGAATTACCACTGGAAAGATCGGTGTTGGTGGCGATAGCGCTGGTGGAAATTTAGCCTCCGCTGTTGCACTTGCTGCGCGCGATCGTGGCAAGATTTCATTGGCCTATCAATGGTTGGTCTATCCCTGCAATGGTCCAGAATTTGTTGATAGCGCAGATGTTCCTAATGCGCTGGATTACGGCCTGACACAACCTGGAATGAAGTGGTTATGGGATCAGTATTTAGCAACCCCTGCCGATCGAAAGAATCCTTATTGCGTGCCACACTCTGCAACTTCCTTGAAAGATCTGCCACCAACTGTGATCATCACTGCCGAATACGATGTATTGCGCGCTGATGGCATTGCCTACATGGAGAAGTTGAAGGCAGCTGGCGTTCAAGTGGCCTACCAAGATTGCCCAGGCATGATTCACGGCTTCTTCAATTACGGTAAATATATTGATGCCGGTATCGCAATTCGCGATTACTTTGCTACGGAAATCAATCGAATTCTGGCTGCATAATTCACCATGATTCAATTACGTGGCATGACTTGGGATCACCCGCGCGGACTTGATTCGGTAGTCAATTCCGATGCGCTACTCCAAGAGCGCTGCGGGATAAGTGTGAAGTGGGATGCCAGGTCGCTACTTGCATTTGGTGATCAACACATCTCTGAGTTCTACAAAGATTATGACTTGATGATTATCGATCATCCCCATGTGCCTGATGCAGTGGCAGCAGATGCTGTTGTGGCATTTGAGGAACTTGCCACCCCAGAGCAGATGGCGGAGTTGGCTCGCACCAGTGTTGGTCAATCGCATGAATCCTATTTGTATCGCGGGAAACATTGGTCACTTGCTATTGATACTGCAGCTCAAGTGAGCGCTTATCGACCAGATAAAGCAGATCACTCACCAGCGCTCTGGAGTGAAGTATTTGAACTTGCTCGCACCGGAAAACTGCTCTGGCCTTACAAGCCAGTGGATGCATTTAGCACCTTTGCCACGCTCATGGCCCAACATGGAAAACCCCTTGCAGCAAATGGATTTTACATCGATCATTCAAAGGCAGAAGAAGTCCTCAATTTCATGATCGAGTTAGCAACTTTAGTTCCAGAGATTTGCGCAACAAGTAATCCGATTCAAACAGCTGAACTGCTCAGCACTACAGATGATTATGCCTACGGGGTTTGTATGTATGGCTACAGCAACTACTCGCGCGATAATTTCCGAAAGAGCTTATTGATTTATGGTGAAGTTCCCTCCTTTGATGGCGAAGCAAGCGGCTCACAACTAGGTGGGGCAGGAGTTGCAGTTTCTAGCGCTAGTAAAAATAAGGAGGCGGCCGCCCTTGCTGCAGTCACGCTCTCACTTCCCGAGATTCAGGCAACGACTTATGGTCTCAATGCCGGCCAGCCCGGAAATGTCGTTGCTTGGCGCGACCCAGCACTCAATGCCGCCACTCATAATTTTTTCACTAATACCTTGACTACATTGGAGCGGGTTTGGGTTCGCCCACGCGTATTAGGGTGGCCAGACATTCAATTTGAGAGCTCACAAGTTATTTACAAAGCGCTGGTAGACCGTAAAGTCAGCAGTGGAACTGTCCGCGAAATTTCCGATATGTATGAGAAATATGTACAGGAGTAAACTTAAGTGAAACAGTATTGGGAAGAGTACGAGATCGGTTATACCCGCACCTCTACTGGGCGCACTATTACCGAGAGCGACATCGTGATTCACGCAGGTCAGACTGGTGATTTCTATCCGCACCACATGGATGCCGAGTTTGCAAAGAGCACGCCATTTGGTCAGCGCGTTGCACATGGCACCTTAGTTCTATCAGTCGGGGTAGGAATGCTCGCCAATGAGATCAATGATGCTGCCTTTAGTTATGGCTACGATCGCGTTCGATTTATTGCTCCAGTATTTATTGGTGACACGATTATTTCTACGGCAGAGATCGTCGCAAAGCGGGAGCATGCGAAATCACCTGAAAAGTATGGAATTGTCGATGAACAAGTAACTGTTACAAAGCAGAGTGGCGAAGTAGTTATCGCCTTCGTCCATGTCTACATGGTGGAGCGCAAATGAGCCTGCTTAATCTTGATCCCCGAGTGAAGACCCCGATGGTTTCAGATTGTTTAGATGCAGTCGGAGTGCGCAACAACGTCATGAATATTTCAGTGCGTGCCCTTCGCCCGAACTATCGCGCAGTGGGTTTAGCGGCCACTATTGAATTTGAACCAAGTACTGAATTTGATCAACGCGATCCTTACGGAGTTGCCATTGATTTTCTCGATACCTTGCAACCGGGGGAGTTGGCGGTAGTTGCTACTGGCGGTGAAGATCGCTCTGCATTCTGGGGCGAACTCTTCTCAGCTGCGGCAAAGGGTCGTGGCGCAACCGGTGTTGTCACAGATGGTCCATTGCGCGATACCGAAGCAATTGTTGCTCTTGATTTTGCCGCCTTTGGCAAAGCTGCTCGCCCAATTGATTACAAGGGAAGAATGCGAGTGAAAAATACTCGCACCACTGTGATTTGTGGCGGCGTAGAGATTCACCCAGGAGATGCAATTATCGCTGATTCTGATGGCGTCGTAGTTGTACCGGCAAAGTTCATTACCGAGGTATTTGATGCTGCTAATAAGCGGGCACAGAGTGAGAAGACCGTGTTAAAAGAGTTACTTGATGGCAAGAGCGTGCGCCAAGTATGGGATACCTACGGTGTCCTATGAGTGGAGCACTCACAGACTACGAAAGAGGGAAGAAAAATGGCTGAGTTAATTGATACCCATCAACATCTCTGGGTGATGAGTGAGCGTGCATATAGTTGGATCACACCAGAATTTGGTCCGCTCCATGATGACTTCACACCTGAGCGCTTAGCGCCAGAGATTCCAGCATCTGGTGTCACCAATTCTGTGTTGGTGCAGGCCGCGGACACCTACGATGACACCTTCTACATGTTAGATATTGCAGCGCGCTACCCATTTGTGATCGGAGTTGTCGGTTGGGTTCCATTTGATCGTCCCAATGAAGCTCGCGCAGCACT